>CAJZGD010000099.1 GCA_915275065.1 uncultured Corynebacterium sp.
CGCCCGCCACGGCGTGGTCGACCAAACCCGGAAGCATCTCACCGTTGCTGCCCTCCTTGGTATCCGCACCGTCATTCTTGGTGTGAATAAGATCGACCTGGTCGACTATTCCGAGGATGTGTTTCGCGCGATCGAGGGGGAGTTTCGGGCTGTGGCCGCCGACCTGGGGATTGCCGACCCCCACGCCATCCCGATTTCCGCACTGCACGGCGATAATGTGGTGGATGCGTCGCCTCGTCTGCCCTGGTATTTTGGGCCCACCATTTTGGAGTTGTTGGAAACTATTCCTGTCGACCCTGGCGATAGCAGTCTCGATTTCCGGTTCCCCATCCAATACGTGATCCGGGCCACCGACTACCGTGGCTATGCCGGGCAGGTCGCTACCGGCACCATTGCGGTGGGGGATAGCGTCACCACTCCCCATGGTTCCACGACCGTGATCGCTATCGACACCACGGATGGGCCCGCCACCAGCGCGCACGCCGGCGACAGTGTGACGCTCCGACTGGCCGACGACATTGATCTCAGCCGGGGCGACTTGTTGGCCACCAACCGTCCCCCCAATATTCGCAGCTTCGCCGCCACCATCATCGGCCTGGATGACACCCCCGTCACTACCAATACTGTGGTGCATCTCCGCTACGGGACCAGCCTGGTCAAGGCCAGGGTCGCCGACCCGGTTGCGGTCAATGATATTGTGCACACCACTGTGGAGTTGCAGCACGATCTTCCCATCGACTCCTACGCGGCCCGTGGGGCGGTCGGATCGTTCCTGCTCGTCGACAACCACACCGGCAGCACGCTCGCCGCCGGCCTGGTCGCATGACCCCCGCGCGTGCCGGCGTCGGCGCTCCCGGTGTGATTCTCCTGGCCCACGGCTCCCGGCATCGCTACGCCGCGGCCGGCATCAACCAGCTTGCCGCGGCCGTCCACCGCCACACCGGCCGGCACATCGTGGCCGCCCACTTGAGTTTCCACGACCACACCTTCGACCACGCCTGCCACCAGCTGCGCAGCCGCGGTCACACCCAAGCCACCGTGGTTCCCCTCCTGTTCACCAATGCCTACCACCACACCATTGATGTTCCGAACACAGTGGCGAAAGAAGACCAACTCGACATCACCATTACCCCGGGGCTCGGCACCGGGCCCGCCGTCGCCAAACTGCTCCGCCAGCAAATCCCGGCCGGCGCCCATCCCATCCTCTACGCGGTCGGATCCTCACAGCCCGAAGCCAACCGGAGCGTCGAAAAGCTCGCCCACACCATTGGCGGCGAACCCCTCTTCGCCACCCGGGGCACCACCACCGGCCGCACCCTCGACGACATCCTTACCACCCACCACCGAGTCCACATACTCCCCCTCTTCGTCTCCCATGGTCTCCTCCTCGACCAACTACGAACCCACCACCCACCAACCGAACACCTGAGCTATTCCCCGCCGCTCATGGGGAAGCTCGCAACCATCGTGAAACGGCGGTTACAATGCTCATCATCCTCGCAGGCGCATTCGCACAACTAGTCGATGGTGGCATCGGCATGGGCTTCGGCGTCACATCCACCACCATCCTGCTGCTCTCCATGGGGCCAGCCCAAGCATCCGCGGTCGTCCACGCCGCTGAAGTCGGCACCACCCTCGCCTCCGGGCTGAGCCACTGGCGGTTCGGCAACGTCAACTGGCGAGTCGTCCTCACCCTCGGGGTGCCCGGGGCTATCGGCGCCGCCACCGGCGCCACCCTCCTCTCCCGCATCGCTACCGATTCCGCGAAACCTATCACCGCCATCATCCTCGCCCTCGTCGGCGTGAACCTCCTATGGCGGTTCTCCCGCGGCATTATCGTCCGACACAACACCCCCAAACCCTACCGAACCCCATTTCTCATATTCCTCGGCATTTTCGGCGGCCTGATCGACGCCACCGGGGGTGGCGGTTGGGGGCCCATCACCACCTCCACCCTCATGTCGTTGGGAAAGGAAGAACCGCGCCGGGTGGTGGGCACGGTGAACATGGCGGAATTTTTGGTGGCGTCGGCCGCAACAATGGGATTCACCTTGGGATTGTGGCAGGAATTACAGGCCAATGCGGTGGCGGTGCTATGCCTACTGTTGGGCGGGGTGCTCACGGCGCCGCTGTCGGCGTGGCTGATTCATCACATTAATCCCATCATATTGGGCGGGTTTGTGGGGACGGCACTCATCAGCCTGAATATCCCACAGAGCTGGCCCTACGCGGTGGTAGCTGGTGTGATTTTGATGTGGCGTGGGGTGCGCCGATCCCGGAAGGCACATGTGGTGGTGAGCACTAAGGTGCCATGTGATGAATCTGACGATGTTCCCGCGGCGGGGGCGTCGACAAGCACGCAAACACGTGCGATGCTAGGTGCAGTGAATGGCATAAGCTCCGGCGTGAAGTAGTATTATAAGCTGCACAAACGATACGTACTTATCCCCTATCCGGGGTAGGGGTTTACTATTCGGTAACGTTATCGGGGCATGCTATTTTCGCAATGTTGTATACAGAAAGTTCATTGGATGTCTAGCAGCACGAAGGCAGATTCGCCGCCGCTCAAGGTACCGTCGGATAAGTGGTGGCACTTAAGCTTTGGTGGCCTCCTGGTTATCACCCTCATCACCTTCCTCTTTTGGTCTTTCGACTATGTGGGCCCGGAGGCGAATAAGGTTATTCTCATTACTACCATTGCTTTTGGCGTTTTTATGGCGTTCAACATTGGTGGTAATGACGTTGCTAACTCCTTCGGCACCTCGGTTGGTGCGGGCACGCTGACTATGCGGCAGGCGCTCGTCGTCGCCGCTATTTTTGAGGTGTCAGGTGCGGTGTTGGCCGGCGGTGAAGTGACCGAAACCGTCAAGAGCGGCATTGTGGATCTGGAATCCATCCACCTTGATGCCATGCATTTTGCGTTCATCATGATGGCGGCATTATTGGGGGCGGCCGTGTGGCTGCTCATTGCGACCAAACTAGGGCTGCCGGTGTCCACAACGCATTCCATCATTGGTGGCATTGTGGGTGCCTCCCTCACCCTGGGGTTCTTCTTGCACATTGGTGGCCTGGAAATGGTGCAGTGGGGTGAGATTGGTCGCATCGCAGTATCCTGGGTGCTCTCCCCCGTATTGGGGGGGATTACGTCGTTTATTCTCTTCGGCGCGATTAAGCGCCGCATTTTAGTGTTTAACGACAAAGCTGACGCGGAGCTGCGCCAGATCAAAGAGGAACGCATTAAACTCCACAAAGATTTCAAATCTTCATTCGAACGCCTCTCCGAGGTTCAGCAACTTTCCTACACCAATGCCATGACGCGGGATGCCGCGCTGATTGCCGAACGTGATTTCGACCCGGAAGAGCTGGAATCCGACTACTATCGGGACCTGCACCGGCTCAACCAGCGGCGGGATTCGCTCAATACGCACCGGGCGTTAGAAACCGGTGTGCCCCTCTTGGCGGCCGGTGGCGCGGTCATCATTGGGGCGATGATGATCTTCAAGGGGCTCAAAAACCTCCACTTCGAAATGTCCCATTTGGGCAATGGGTTGATGCTGGGCATGATCGCGGTCATGGTATGGATGGCGGTGTTCGTGTTCGCCCGCACCCTGCGCCGGCAGGAGCTGTCCCGGGCAACGTTTACCGTGTTTTCCTGGATGCAGGTGTTTACCGCATCAGCGTTCGCTTTTTCCCACGGTTCGAATGATATTGCGAACGCCATCGGCCCGTTTACCGCGGTGCTCGATGTGCTGCGAACCAATAGCATCGAGGGCGGCGGCACGGTGCCGTCGGCGGCCATGATTATGTGCGGCGTAGCCCTGATCGCCGGCCTGTGGTTCATCGGCCGCTACGTGATCCACACCGTCGGCTCCGGGCTGACAAAAATGCACCCAGCCTCGGGGTTTGCCGCAGAACTCGCGGCCGCACTGGTGGTCATGGCCGCGTCGATGCTGGGCCTGCCGGTGAGCTCGACCCACATCCTGATCGGCGCGATCCTGGGCATCGGCATTGTGAATCGTTCCGCAAACTGGCGGCTCATGAAGCCGATCGCACTGGCGTGGGTGATTACCCTGCCCGCCGCCGCGCTCATCGCCTCCTGCGCGGCCCTGACCCTGAACTTTATTTGGGGCTAACCGCTTCTCGCTTGTCGACGCCCACCCGTGGGCGTGGGATTAGCCTTTTGTGGCTGGCTCCCAGCCCAGCTCCGGCGCCACATGCTGGGCAAAGTTCTCCAGAATCCTGGCGTTGACGGCAACCCCGGCCTGGTTGGGAATGGTGAGCATGAGGGTGTCGGCCGCCATGACCGCCTTGTCGTTCTTGAGCGCTTCGACAATCTTGTCCGGCGTGTCCACCAGGGTGCGGCCGAAGATTCCCCGCTGGTCGTCAAGCACCCCGATGGAATCGTGGGATTCACCACTGCCGGCCGGCCCAAAAATCTGGGCGTCGCTGCCATCGACGATGGGGAAGATCGGACGCGACACCGACACGCGCGGCTCCCAATCGTGCCCAGCCTTCTCCCATTCCCGCCGGTAACGGGCGATTTGTTCCGCCTGAACATCACCCAACGAAGCCCCATCGGTTTCGAACACCAGCGTGGAACTCATGAGGTTGACACCCTTGCGGGCGGCCAACTCCGCGGACGCATGAGTGCCGGCGCCCCACCAGATGCGCCGGTCGGCGCCGGGGGAGTGCGGCAGTACCGGCAGCTGGGCGCCTGAGCGGAACATTTGGGGATACTGCTGCTCAAAGGGGGCTGCGGTGGCCATGCCGTCGCCGCGCAGGGCGGCCAGGAACGTGTCGAATTTTTCCGCCGCCAACGCGGCGCCCTTGGGATCCTCCCGGGCCAGCTCCGGGCCACCATAGCCGAAGGCCTCCCAGCCGCGCAGCGCGGTTTCCGGTGACCCGCGGGACACGCCGATGGCGATGCGCTGGTCGGATAGCAGGTCGAGGGCGGCCACCTCTTCGGCCAGGCCCAGGGGGTTTTCGTACCGCATGTCGATTACCCCGGTACCAACCTCGATGGTGCTGGTGGTGGCGGCAATGGCGCTGAGCAGCGGGATGGGGGAGGAATACTGTGGGGCAAAGTGATGCACCCTAAAATACGCCCCGTTCACACCAAGCTCGTCGGCAATCTGCCCCAATTCCACCGCCTGTTTGAGGGCTGCCTGGGCGCCATATTTGCCGGTCTTATCGGGTTTTAGGCTGTAGTGCCCGAAACTCAAGAACCCGAACCGTTTCACGATGTCATCCTCCAATCATTTTGTTGATATATCAACAATTTGGGGTAGAAATCCCCATGGTTGTTATCTCTAGGCACCTAGTGTAACCACCGCTCCCACGAATTCATTCCCGCCCCTTCATGGCAGTGCCCCGGACCACATCCTGGTCCGGGGCACTATGGTGAACTGACCTTAACTCTTTTGTTGGCTAGCCTTCCCCCACCGGGCCAGCCGCTGTTGGAACGACTGGAATGCACGCTGGGTGCTTGTCAGATTGGAATTATCAGCTTGCTGATCGGCGTCATCATCCTTACTTGGCATGGCCTGGCTTTCTTTCGTGGCCATTTCAATATCGTCAATGGTGATCTCACCGGCACGCAGCGCCACCAGCTCGAAATGGTACCGGACCAGTACGGATAGAGTAGCGGCCACCGGGACGGCCAAGAATGCGCCGACCACGCCGAACATGGTGGAGCCAATGGTCACGGACAGCAGCACAATAGCGGCGTGAAGGTTCATGGCCTTGGACTGCAACACCGGTTGCAAAATATGGCCTTCCAACTGTTGCACCGCAATAATAATCAGCAACACCAAAAGTGCGTTGGTCACCCCATTGGAGACCAGGGCGATAATGACCGCCAACGCGCCAGCCACCAGGGCGCCAACGATGGGGATGAAGCTAGCAAAGAACGTGATCACGGCCAATGCCGGCGCCAGCGGCACGTGCAGCACGAGGAGGCCAATGCCGATGCAGACGGCGTCGACAAAGGAAATGATGGCCTGCACCCGGATGAACCCGGAGAGCGTGTTCCAGATCCGGGTCAGCACCTCGGTCAGGTGCCAACCAACATTGTGGCCGGTGGTCCGGCGAATCATGGGCAGGAAGCCCTCGCCGTCTTTCAGGAAGAAGAAGGTGAGCACCAGCATGAGCACGAATGTGACCACGATGGAGCCGGCCGTGGAAATGCCGCTGACTACGCGGGACGCAATGTCGGTGACCCGTTCTTGCAGGAATGTGGATATCTGGTTAATGATGTCGTTGTAGTGGCCAAGATCAACATTGAGCGGTGGCCCCTGTATCCACTGTTGCAGCTGCCCAATGCCCTTGGTTGCCTGCTCGGCCAAATCCTTGGATTGGGTGGTGATGCTGGGAGCCATGGCGGTGAAAATGCCACCCAAAATGGCGAAGAAGGTGACCAGAACGATCACGACCGAGAGAGCGGAGGGGACCTTGTGCTTCCGCAACCAGCGCACCGGCGGCCACAACACGGTGGACACGATGATCGCCAATAGTACTGGTAGCAGGCCTTCCCACACGAGTGCGAGGCCCCGCCACAGTAGGTAGCCGGCGGCAACCATGATGATGAACCGGAGTGCCCAGCCGGCGGCCCACCGGCCGTCTTGGCCTAAAATGGCGGCCCGATCGGTTTTGGTAAGTTCCGTGGTGACCTGGGGCTTGTCCTCGATGGCGTCGTCTTCCACCACGTTCGTGAGAAATTCTGCAGGATCGTCCGTCGGCGAAGCCGTTGTCGCTTGTCGACGCGCGGAGTTCGCCGTATTCGGGGAATTCGGTGAATTCGCTGGTTTATGGGGCGCGTTTTTAGCGCGGCGTTTCTTAGTACTCATTGTTGTTTTAACTCTGCCATAAAAATTCGGCTACGGAAAGAAGAGATTTTCCCGCCTGGCGGTTTTGCTACCCATGGGCGTCGATAAGCTTAGCGGCAAAAATGGTAAAGCTGAGTGAATGTTACTCAACTTTATTGACAGCATGTGTGCGCTCTGGTAGGCTAACTTCAACAAGTTGAGCGTGACAGGATCAACTTACAGGTTAGAACTAAAATTACTATCTCATCAGGAGGAATTTTTCATATGGGACGCGCAGTAGGCATTGACCTCGGCACCACAAACTCGGTCGTTTCCGCTTTGGAAGGTGGCGACGCTACCGTTATCGCCAACTCGGAGGGGTCCCGGACCACCCCGTCCGTCGTGGCTTTCACCAAGAACGGTGAAGTTATTGTCGGCCAGTCGGCCAAGAACCAGGCGGTCACCAACGTCGACCGCACCATTCGCTCCGTGAAGCGGCACATCGGTACCGACTGGAGCGTTGATATCGACGGCAAGAAGTACACGCCGCAGGAAATTTCCGCCCGGACGCTCATGAAGCTCAAGCGCGATGCCGAAGCGTACCTTGGTGAAGAAGTCACTGACGCCGTTATTACCGTTCCCGCCTACTTCTCGGACTCCCAGCGGCAAGCCACCAAGGAAGCCGGCACGATTGCCGGCCTGAACGTGCTGCGCATCGTGAACGAGCCCACCGCGGCAGCCCTGGCCTATGGCCTGGAGAAGGGCGAGAAGGAACAAACCATTCTCGTCTTCGACCTCGGCGGCGGCACCTTCGACGTGTCCCTGCTGGAAATCGGCGACGGTGTGGTGGAAGTACGCGCCACCGCCGGCGACAATAAACTCGGTGGCGACGACTGGGATCAACGCGTCGTCGACTGGTTGGTAGAAAAGTTCAAAGCATCCTCCGGCGTGGACCTGTCCAAGGACAAGATGGCCATGCAGCGGCTGCGTGAGGCTGCAGAGAAGGCCAAGATCGAACTGTCTTCCTCCCAAACCGCCAACATCAACCTGCCCTACATCACCGTTGACGCCGACAAGAACCCGCTGTTCCTGGACGAAAACCTCACCCGGACCGAGTTCCAGCGCATCACCCAGGACCTGCTGGACCGCACCAAGGCACCGTTCAACCAGGTGATCAAGGACGCTGGCATTGCCATCTCCGACATCGACCACGTGGTGCTGGTGGGCGGCTCCACTCGTATGCCGGCCGTCACGGACATGGTGAAGGAACTCACCGGTGGCCGCGAGCCCAACAAGGGCGTGAACCCCGACGAGGTTGTGGCAGTGGGTGCTGCCCTGCAGGCCGGTGTGCTGCGCGGCGAGGTCAAGGACGTGCTGCTGCTCGACGTCACCCCGCTGTCCCTCGGCATCGAAACCAAGGGTGGTGTGATGACCAAGCTCATCGAACGCAACACCACCATTCCGACCAAGCGTTCGGAAACCTTTACCACCGCCGAAGACAACCAGCCTTCCGTGCAAATCCAGGTCTTCCAGGGTGAACGTGAAATCGCCCAGCACAACAAGCTGCTCGGCTCCTTCGAACTGGTGGGCATTGCCCCGGCACCGCGTGGCGTGCCGCAGATCGAGGTGACCTTCGACATTGACGCCAACGGCATTGTGCACGTGACCGCCAAGGACAAGGGCACCGGCAAGGAAAACACCATCAAGATCCAGGACGGTTCCGGCCTGTCCCAGGAAGAAATCGACCGGATGATCAAGGACGCCGAGGCTCACGCCGAGGAAGACAAGCGGCGCCGCGAGGAGCAGGAAGTCCGCAACGGTGCGGAATCCCAGGCCTACCAGACCCGCAAGTTCTTGGACGATAACAGCGACAAGTTCAGCGATGACCTGAAGGAGAAGATCACCAAGGCTGCCGATGACGTTGACGAAGCCCTCAAGGGCGACGACATTGAGGCCATCAAGGTGGCCTTGGACAAGCTGAACGAGGCATCCCAGGAAATGGGCAAGGTGCTCTACGAGCAGGAGGCAGCCTCCCAGGCCGGTGGCGCCACCGCCGCCGATGCTGGCCGCAAGTCCGGCGACGACAATGTGGTTGACGCTGAAGTTGTTGACGAGGACGGGGATAAGAAGTGACCGATGACAAGCCCGAGGTAGCGCGCAACGAGGATAACACCGACGTTGCCGACAACCCCAAGCTGATCGATCTGAGCTCCGACGCCAAGAAGGGTGCCGCCCAGGATGCGTCCGATGATGCATCCGAGGACGCAGAAGCCGCCGGCCCCGCCGACGATGGTGGCACCACTGATGGTGACGCTGCCGCCCAGGACGCAGGCATTGACGAGGCCGACCTGGCCGACGT
>CAJZGD010000100.1 GCA_915275065.1 uncultured Corynebacterium sp.
GGCACCAGGTTGAAATTGGGTGCCGGCCGGTTTGCCTTTCGTTATAGCCCTAGGAGTTCGGGGTGTTCGTGCGTGTGGTCATCATGCGGATGTTCGGCGTGGAGGAATTCATGATCGTGATTGTGGCTGTTGGGGTCGGTGCCGGCCGCATGCGTGTGGGCGTGGACATGGTGATGGGTGTGCTTGTGATTATGGGTGATGATTTTGCCGCCTGAGATGTGGCTATGACTATGGGTGTGAGTATGCCCGTGTTCGTGGGTGTGTTGCAGGCCAATGGAGTCCTTTATCATGAGGTAGGTGGCTGCGACCATGATTGCCAGTGCCAGCCAAAAATTCCATGCCGGTAGTTCCCGCAGGAACACCATGGAGAACAGTACGCCGAGGAAGGGGGCGATTGCGTAGTAGCCGGAGGTTTTTGCGGCCCCGAGGTCTTTTTGCGCCAGGATATAGAAGTTGATGCTGAGCCCATAGGCGACGAAGCCGAGGATCATCGTGGTGAGGATGGTGGCGATTGGGGGGATGGGGTTGGCGATGATGAGGGCAACTGTGAGGCTGCCGAGCCCGGAGAAAATCCCTTTGACCATGACGATTTGTTCGCTGGATTTCGTGGCGAGCCTGGTGGTGCAGTTGTTTTCTATACCCCAGCACACGCAGGCGCCGAGGACGAGGAGTGAGCCGTAGTCAAGGTGGAAACCGCCGGTTATGTCGAGGCTGAGGATGATGCTGGCCACGGTGACAAGCCCGATGGCGGTCCAGAGGCGGGGGGAGATGATTTCTTTGAACACCACGAGGGCGATAAGAGAGGTGGCGACGATTTCAAAATTATTGAGCAAGGAGGCGTTGGCGGCGGTGGTGCGGGCAATGCCGAGCATGAGCAGAATGGGGGCGGCGATGTCCAGCACGATCATGGCGATGGTGTAGGGCAGGTCGGCGCGGGTGAGACGGTCGGCTGGGTTGGGGGTGTGGGTGATGCGGCGGCCCAGGGTGATGAGAAGCATGCCGCTGCCGGCGCCAAGGTAGAGGAAGCTTGCCATCATGGTGGGGGTGGTGGTGGCCAGGATGTGTTTGGCGGCCGGTGCGGAGAGTGCGTAGAACGCTGCCGCCAGGATGGCGAAGAGGATGGCGGTGTTTTTCTTGGATGCTGGAGGCATGCCGTATTCCTGCCTGGTTGAGGTTGTGAACAATGAAAATTGTAGATTGTGGGCGAGACTCACACAAGAATTGCTAGCCTGATTGGGTGGGAGCCTTTAAACTGGGAAACTAGTAACCAGGTAAGGAGCATGGTCCATGGTGAGTTGGAATCCTGCGTATTTTTCCCAGGCGTGGGCGGAGTTTGGGGCGCAGCATTTTGATGTGTGTGTTATTGGTGGGGGTTCCGTGGGGGCGGGTGCAGCGTTAGATGCCGCGAGTAGGGGGTTGAAAGTTGCAGTTGTGGAGGCGCGGGATTTTGCCTCTGGTACGAGTTCGCGGTCGTCGAAAATGTTTCATGGCGGGTTGCGGTATTTAGCGATGCTAGATTTTCGGCTGGTGGCGGAGTCGTTGCGGGAGCGGGAACTTTCGATGTCGACGTTGGCGCCGCATTTGGTGAAACCGTTGCGGTTTATTTTCCCACTGACGCATAAGGTGTGGGAGCGGCCGTATATGGCGTCGGGGTTTGCGTTGTATGACCTGATGGGTGGGGCGAAGTCTGTGCCTATGCAGAAGCATTTGTCGCGGGCGGGTACGTTGCGGTTGGCTCCTGGGTTGAAAGATGATGTGGTAGTTGGTGGGGTGCGGTATTTTGACACGCTTGTCGACGACGCCCGCCACACGTTGACGGTGTTGCGTACGGCCGCGGAGTTGGGGGCGGTTGTTCGGTCGTCGACGCAGGTGGTGGGGTTGACGAAGGTGGGGAGTCGGGTTGTGGGGGCAAGGTTATTGGACACCGACACGGGTTCGGAGACCACATTATCGGCGGATGTGTTTATTAATGCCACTGGGGTGTGGACGGAGGAGATTCATAAGCTTGCTGGGGTGACGGGGCCGTTTACGGTGCGGGCGTCGAAGGGGGTGCATATTGTGGTGCCGCGTGATTGTTTGGATGCGGATGCTGCGTTGTGTTTTGTGACCGAGAAGTCGGTGTTGTTTGTGATCCCGTGGGGGGAGTATTGGATTATTGGTACGACCGATACTGATTGGGATAAGAATTTGGCGTATCCGGCGGCAACCCGGGCGGACATTGACTATATTTTGGCGCATGTGAATGAGAAGGTGCGGCATCCGATCACGGTGGCGGATATTGTGGGCGTGTATTCGGGGTTGCGGCCGTTAGTGAGTGGGACGTCTGAGTCCACCACGAATTTGTCCCGTAACCATGCGGTGGCGCGGGTGGCGCCCGGGTTGGTGTCTGTGGCTGGTGGGAAGTACACCACCTACCGGGTTATTGGTCGGGATGCTGTTGCGGCGGCGGTGCAGGATATTCGGGGCCGAATGGTACCGGAGTCTGTGACGGATGCCACGCCGTTGTTGGGGGCGGAGCGGTATCAGGCTGTGGCGAATCACACCCCGGCGCTGGCTCACCAATATGGGTTGACGACGGTGCAGGTTGAGCATTTATTGGGAAGGTACGGGTCGTTGGTGCGGGAGGTGCTGTCCTTGGGGGTGAGTGATCCCGCCCTGTTGGCCCCGATTCCGGGTGCGCCTCGGTATTTGCTGGTTGAGGCGGTGTATGCGGTCACGCATGAGGGGGCGTTGCATGTGGCGGACATTCTTGAGCGGCGGCTGCGGATCGCCATGGAGTATGGGCATCGGGGGGTGGAGTGCGCGGCGCCGATTGCCCAGGTGGTGGCCCCATATTTGGGGTGGTCGGCTGCGGATATTGCCGCTGAGGTCGATGGTTATGCCGCAACGGTTGCGGCGTTATTATCCGCGGAGCAGGAGGCGACCGATGCTGGGGCCAACGATATGGTGGTTCGGGTGTCGGATCCCCGGGGTCGGATTGATGTGAGTCAGGATAGGTGAAACATGTTTATTGCTGCTATTGACCAGGGCACAACGTCGACTCGGTGTGTCATTTTTGATGCGGATTTTTCGGTGGTGGGGGTGGGCCAGTATGAGCACGAGCAGATTTTTCCGCATAAGGGGTGGGTGGAGCATGATCCGGTGGAGATTTGGGATAATGTGCGACTGAGTGTTGCGGCCGCGTTAGCTGAGGCGAATGTGGCCCGGGAAGACATTGCCGCGGTGGGGATTACGAATCAGCGGGAAACGACGGTGGTGTGGAATCGGCATACGGGGAAGCCGGTGTGCCATGCGATTGTGTGGCAGGATACTCGGACAACAAAGTTGTGTGAGGAGTTAGCTGCCGCTGGTGGGGGCGCGGATCGGTGGCGGGAGACCACGGGGTTGTTGGTGAATTCGTATTCGTCCGGCCCGAAGTTGCGGTGGATTTTAGATAATGTGCCGCACGCTAGGGAGCAGGCGCTGGCGGGGGATTTGCTGTTTGGGACGATGGACACGTGGTTGTTGTGGAATTTGACGGGTGGCGCGGCCGGCGACCAGGGGAAACCCGCAATGCATGTGACGGATGTGACGAATGCGTCGCGGACGTTGCTGATGGATATCCGGTCGTTGCAGTGGGATGCGGACATTTGTGCGGAGCTGGGGATTCCCATGAGCATGCTGCCGAAGATCTGTCCTAGTGTGGGGGAGTTCGGGCAGGTACGGCAGCGGGGCGTGTTGGCCGGGGTACCGATCGCTGGGGTGTTGGGGGATCAGCAGTCGGCAATGTTTGGGCAGGCGTGTTTTTCCCCGGGGGATGCGAAAAACACGTATGGTACGGGATTGTTTTTGCTGCTCAATACGGGTATGGAGCCGAAATGGAGTGAGAATGGGCTGATCACAACGGTGTGCTACCAGATTCGGGGGCAGCGGCCGGTGTATGCGTTGGAGGGGTCGGTGGCTATCGGTGGGGCGTTAGTGCAGTGGTTGCGGGATAATTTGGGGATTATTCGTGACGCCTCCGAGGTGGAGGAGTTAGCGTTGCAGGTGCCGGATAATGGTGGGGTGTATATTGTGCCGGCGTTTTCGGGGTTGTTTGCGCCTCGGTGGCGGCCGGATGCGCGGGGGGTGATTGTCGGGTTGACGCGGTTTGCGAACAAGTGCCACTTAGCGCGGGCGGCGTTGGAGGCGACAGCGTTTCAAACGAAAGAGGTGGTGGATGCGATGGTGGCGGATTCCGGGGTGCCGCTTACCCAGTTGAAGGTGGATGGGGGGATGGTGCGGAATAATTTATTGATGCAGTTTCAGGCGGATGTGGTGTGCACGGATGTGGTGCGGCCGCGGCTGATTGAGACTACCGCATTGGGGGCAGCGTTCGCGGCTGGGTTGAGTGTGGGGTTGGTGCAGGATTTAGCACAGTTGCGGAATCAGAGTCGGCCGGAAAAAACCTGGTCGCCCAGGCGGACGCCGCAAGAGGTTGCGATGTTATATTCGGAATGGAACCGAGCTGTAGAACGAACCTATGATTGGGAATGATGAAAAGGAGTGTTTTCTTATGGAGAATCGGGAACAGTTGTATCGGGCGGTGCACCCGGAGGGGACGCATTTAGCGGCATCGAAAGATACGGAAGGCTCGTATCGGGGTGTGCTGCTTGATAATGAAACAAACCGGGTGGTAGGCCAGGCGGAATTCGTGCTGGTTGAACCAGAACCCGAGCCGGAGCCGCCGGTGGTGATGCCCCCACAAGCGGTGGTGCCGGTAGCGCCACCGGAATCGCAATCTGGTGGCATGCCGGCGTGGATGATTGCGGTGGCGTCAGTGTTGAGCACGCTCATTGCGATGAGACTGCTCACGTGGCTGCGTCGTTAGAATAAGGAAAGGCTCACACCATGGTTGATGTGGTGTGAACCTTATGTTGTCGGACTGACAGGATTTGAACCTGCGACCCCTTAACCCCCAGTCAAGTGCGCTACCAAACTGCGCCACAGTCCGAGTGTCGCTTTTGGCGACTTGTTTAGGTTACATCATGAGGCCCCAAAGCGCCAACCGGGGGCGTTTATGCTGGTTGCACGTCCTCAATGATGATGCCGTGGGTGAGCATGGCCTGGATCTCGTTATCGTTGGCGGCGGCGAGGAGTTCCATGCGGTCGGTGTCGGTGAGCTGGTCGCCGATGAGGGCGATTTCGCGGCGCAGGTGAATGGTGGCGGATTCGGTGACGATGCGGGAAACCGTGACAGCAACATCATCCAGTGTGGTGATGCGGGATTCGTTGGCGGCCACCCGAATGGCCTGGCTGGTGGCGGCGGCCAGTGCGGTGAGAATAAGCGAGGTGGGGGCCACCCCCAGGTTTCGGCCGCCATGGGCTTTATCCCGGTCGGTGTACAGCGTGTGGGTGCCGGTGCGAACAACGTCGGTAAACCGGCCGGCCTTGGTGGTGCGGGAAATAGCCACCCCCTCGGGGATCACATCGGCTGCGGTGGGGGCAGTGTCCGGGATGAGGTACTGCTGCGACCAGGTGGCAATCATGCGGGCCGCCGCCGCGGCGGTGCCCGGTTTGGTGAGGAGATGATCCGCCTTATTCAAGGTAACAAGGGACTTGGGGTAGCGGGTGGTGCGGTAAATGTTTTGCGCGTTGTCGATACCCACGGTTTGGTCGATGGGGGAGTGCAGAATGAGCAGGGGTTTCCGCAGTCGGGGCAGGTAGGATTCGGGGTTGGTTTCAGCCAGGTCCTCTAGGAACTCCCGGGAAATCGTGATATCGCGGCCCCCAAGGGTGAGCGTGACCGCCCCGGTGGCGTCCACCTCACTGATCCGGTCGGCAAAGTGCAGGACCGCGTGGGCCGGATCAAACGGGGCGCCAATGGTCGCCACCGCTTTGAGATCCTTGATGCTGGTTGCGGCCTTAAGCGCGGCGGCGCCGCCGAGGGAATGACCGATGAGCAGCTGGGGGGTGCGGTAATTGTCGGCGAGCCACTGGTGGGCGCTGATGATATCGGCCACGTTTTCACTGAAACAGGTTTCATGAAAATCACCTGTGGATTGGCCCAGCCCAGGAAAATCAAACCGGAGGCAGGCGATGGACTGCTCGGCGAGGGTTTTACTCACCCGGGCTGCCGCGGGGGTGAACCGAGAGCCAGTAAAACAGTGGGCAAAAAGGGCGTAGGCGACCGGTTCGGTGTCGGGCATGTCAATGGTGCCGGCCATGGTGTGGCCGGCGGAACTGGGCAGCTGAACACTGATCGAATGCATGAGTATCGTTCTCTTTCGTAGGGGCGGAAAAATCGCATCACTAGCTTAGGACATAATCGGGGGCTGATAAATTCTACGGTGTTGCGATTACTATTAAGGATAAATTTAAGATGCGACGGTATGAGGAGGCATGTGGTGGCTGGTTTCGACTGGTTTTGGAAAGCAATGGGCGGCAAACAGGGCCGCAATCAAAAACGCAGCTTGGCCATTGTGGACCAGGCCGCAGCCCGGGTGGCGAAACTGAACACCCGTTCAGATGCGGATCTGGTGGCTCGGGCCCGGGAGATTACCGCATCGGGTGAGGTGGCGGACGCGGCAGAATTTTTGGCCATATTATCCATAGCCGCCACCAGAACCCTGGAGATGACCCCATTTCCCGTGCAACTCCAGGCGGTGCTGCGACTGTTGGAAGGCGACGTGATCCAAATGGCCACCGGTGAGGGCAAAACCCTGGTGGGGGCCATGGCAAACACCGGGTTTGGCCTGATGGGCAAGCGGGTGCACTCGGTCACCGTGAACGACTACCTGGCGGCCCGCGATGCGGAATGGATGGGTCCGCTGGTGAAATTTTTCGGCCTGACGGTGGCGGCGGTCACGGAGTCAATGACCACAGATGAGCGTCGAAAAGCATATAAAGCAAACATTGTGTACGCACCCGTCAACGAAATCGGCTTCGACGTGCTCCGCGACCAGCTCATCACCGACCGGGCGGATGCGGTCCAGCATGGGGCGGACGTGGCGCTTATCGACGAGGCCGACTCGGTGCTGGTCGACGAGGCCCTGGTGCCCCTGGTGCTGGCGGGCAACGAGCCCGGCACCGCACCCGGCGGCCGAATCACGGACCTGGTGCGCCGGCTAAAGAAAAACCAGCATTATGTGGTGGACGAGGACGGGCGGAACGCCTCACTCACCGACGTGGGGGCGCGGCTGCTGGAACGCCAACTCGGCATTGCCTCCCTCTACGACGACGAACACGTGGGCAGCACATTAGTGCAGGTCAACCTGGCACTGCACGCGCACGCGCTCCTCACCCGGGACGTGCACTACATCGTGCGGGACGGCAAAGTGGCGCTTATCGACGCCTCCAAAGGCCGGGTGGCGGACCTCCAGCGGTGGCCCGATGGGGTGCAGGCCGCCGTGGAAGCCAAGGAAGGCCTGGCCGTGACGGAGGGGGGCCGCATCCTCGACACCATCACCTTGCAGGCCCTCATGCACCGATACCCCATGGTGTGCGGCATGACCGGCACCGCGGTGGAAGCTACAGACCAGCTTCGCAGCTTCTACGACCTGCGGGTCAGCGTGATCGACCGGAACGAACCACTGCAACGATTCGACGAGGCAGACCGGGTGTATGCCACAATCCGGGATAAAAACCGGGCCATCATCGACGAAATCAAAGCCATCCACGATACAGGCCAGCCGGTGCTGGTCGGCACCCAAGACGTGGCGGAATCCGAAGCATTAGCCGAGGCCCTGCGGGAATACGACATCGACGTGAACGTGCTCAACGCGAAAAACGACGCAGAAGAAGCCCGAATCATCGCCGAAGCTGGGGACATCGGTCGGGTCACCGTCTCCACGCAAATGGCCGGCCGGGGCACCGACATTAAACTCGGCGGGGCCGACGAAAACGACCACGACGCGGTAGTGAAACTCGGCGGGCTTGCCGTGATCGGCACCTCCCGGCACCGCACCGCCCGGCTGGATAACCAACTGCGGGGTCGGGCCGGCCGGCAGGGGGATCCTGGGCTCGCACTATTCTTCGTCTCCTTGGAGGACGACGTGGTGGTCGTGGGCGGCGCTGGGGAAGAAGTCACCGCCCGACCCGCGGCAGATGGCAGCATCGAATCGAAACGGATTCGGGACTGGATCGAACACTGCCAGCGAGTCACCGAAGGCCAACTGCTGGAAATCCATTCCCAAACCTGGAAATATAATAAACTCCTCGCCGACCAGCGCGACATCATTGACAAACGCCGGGCGGAACTGCTCGACACCGACCGGGCCTGGCAGGAAATCTTCGAACGCTCCGCCCGCGCCACCTTATTAGACAAGGAACTACCCCGCGACACCCTAGTGCGGGCCGCCCGGGAAATCATGCTCTACCACCTGGATCTTGGGTGGAGCGATCACCTGGCGCTCATGGATGATGTGCGGGAATCCATCCACCTGCGGGCCATCGCCCGGGAAACCCCCATCGACGAATTCCACCGGATTGCGGTACGCGAATTCAAAGAACTCGCGCAGCGGGCGGTGGATAATGCCGTAGACACGTTTAATGAAGTACCGATCGACGCCGACGGGGCGCACCTTGAGGAACAAGGCCTCGCGCGGCCGTCCGCAACCTGGACCTATATGGTGTCTGATAACCCACTAGCCGGCTCGGGAAATTCCCTGCTCCGCGGCATTGGTAATATTTTCCGGTGAGTTCTATGCGTCAGGTGAGATGAAATTACACAGTTGTTATTTGTGTTACGATAGCTTACAACGACGCCACAAGCTGGAGATAGCTTATGAGTTCTGTCCAAAAACAGAGTTCAGGCGCTATTATGTTTACATTGGTTGAAAATTATTATGCGGGTGGTTCCGATGTTTGCCTTGCGTCACATTGTGGGCTCATCCGATAATTATAAACTTTGTTGATGGAGGGTTTCACGCATGAGTGACAACAACGATAACCAGGATGTTCAGGTTGAGACCACATCCGTGTTCCGCGCCGATCTGCTGAAAGAAATGGAAAGCGGGGCGGCAGCACCCGCCACTGGTTCTGACATCACCCCGCCGGCCGGCGCCGCCATTTTGATCGTGAAGCGGGGGCCGAACGCCGGCGCTAGGGTCTTGCTGGATCAAGAAACCACCACCGC
>CAJZGD010000101.1 GCA_915275065.1 uncultured Corynebacterium sp.
GGCGGCGGACCTGGCAGCACCACCAGCCGCAGCGGCAGCACCAACAGCCTCAGCGGCCCAGCCGACCCCGGCGGAGGCTGCGTCGCAAAGCACGGATACGGCACAGGGGTCACGGCCGCGGCGCTCACGCTACGGCAATCAGCATCCCAACCATTACGAAAAATTCGCCAAGCGAGACGATCAACGGTTCTAGTCAGAGCACATCCGGCTATACCTCGGCGGAGTCCAGCGACCGGTAGGGGAAGCTTTTGTCGAGGTATTCCAGCTCGTCCCAATCGAGCCGCACATGCCAGTCCGTCTGGTCGCACAGGGTGGTGAACAGGTCGTAGAGGCCGTGAATGCTGGGGTCGTCAAGCGAGTGGATTTGGTAGCCGGCCACCGTGTTATCCACCGTCGGCACGATATAGAGCCGTTGGTCGTCGGCGAACGGCAGCCAGTCGGCCTGGCCGTTGGTTTGCTTGGCCACCCCCAGGATGCCGGCGATGGTTTCGGTCGCCACCGAGGCTCTAGCCGGCCCGGAAATCACCTCAATGAAAGGTCGCACGCTCATGATTCCGCCTCCCAAAACAGGGTCGCATCGTTATTAAACACGATGATGAGGTCGATGTTCATGCCATAGTCCTGCACGGCCTGACGCATGCCCGCCTCTATGTCTTTCTCGCCCACCAGGTTACGGCCGTCGGCACCCCGGGCATCGAAGATCATCATGCGGGATTGCAGCACCGCCCATGCGGCCCGCTTGACTATGGATTCTTTCGAATGGACGGTCTTAATCACCGCGGTTCGATCGTCTACAACAATGTCGGGGAGAGTGCTGGGCGCGGGCGCATCCAGGTCGTCGATCCTACCGATCCGTTGCACAGATTTAGCGACATTGCTATTGAGCCAATTGATGATTCGCTGCTCGGATTCGTACACCAAGCGTTCGCGACTGTTCTGCGGCAACTGCTTAATTGCAGTAAACTTGCTGGTATCACTGTTGTCATACATCCCCACATAGCCTAGCAGGATTTCCCCCACCGGCACCCGGAAGTCTAAGAAAATAATTCCGGGTGCCGCCCGCAGACGCTTGTCGACGGCCTACCGGCACCGTACCCGACGGCGGAGCGTGCCCACCCCCACCGCGGCGATTCCGGCGGCCACCCCGGCAATCAATTGGACGCAACGAGAAAGCCGAATGGCTTCCCTGATCGTCGCCACCGTGGGCACCCCTGAAGTCTCAAAAGCTTCGGAACCTGCCACAACGGGGATAGCGGCGGCCCCCAGCAGGGGACGCTCCTCTACGCCGTGCGCGTAGGTTGTGGTGCCGCCTAACACCACCCCCAGGGCACCGGCGGCGGTCGCCTCCACCGGGCCGGCATTGGGGCTGGGATGCTTAGGTGCATCGTCTCGCCAGGCGATCACTGCCCGCTGCGCCTGCGGCAGCCCCCCACGGGCCGCGGCATAGGCCACATGCACCCCGGCGGTGAAGCGGGCTGGCAGGTAGGCCAGCACGTCATCAAAGGTGGCGGCCGCCCACCCAAAATTCTCGTACCGTGGGGACCGGTAGCCCACCATGGCGTCCAAGGTATTGACCAGGCGGTGCAACACCACCCCCGACGCGCCGCAGGTGGCCCAGAGAATGGGCGCAGTGGCGGCATCCGAGGTGTTTTCCGCCAGGGATTCCACGGTGGCACGGATGATGCCTTGTTCGTCTAAATATTGGGGGTCGCGGGAGCATAACCAGGGAACAAGTTCGCGGGCTTGGTCAATGTTTCCGGCATCCAGGGCCTGGGCCATGCGTTCACCAATGTGTTCGAGGGTAGTGCCACCGAGGGCAGAGAATAATGCCAGGGTCATCGTGGCGGCTGGGTAGCGTTTCTCCAGCCAATGGGTGGCCACGACCGGCGGCACGACTGCCGCGGTGAGGTAGAGTGCGCCGGCCAGCTTGGAATCCTTATAGAACACTTTTTCTAGTTTGGTGGCGGCGCGACCGAAGATGGCAACAGGGTGGATGGTGGTGGGTGGGTCGCCGAGAATGCGGTCGGCGGCCATGCCGAGGAAGATTCCCAAGGTCATGGCCGCCGCCTTCTTTGTGATGTTGGCGTGATTCGCCTCATACATATTGGTGCGCCCTGACGGGCTCGAACCGCCGACCTGCTGGGTGTAAACCAGCTGCTCTTCCAGCTGAGCTAAAGGCGCGCACAACACGGTAAAGCGTCGGTGATAAATGTTAACAGCAAACCGCGAGTGTGCACAAAAACACTGGTTGGTTATTGTTTATTGCCGCGGCGGACGAGGCAGCTTCCTTGCCAATCGCCGAATCGTTCGGCTTTGGTTTGGACCATGCCAGCAAGTTGCGCGGATTCAGCAATGTCTCCGGGGGCTAGGGCATTGGACCTGCCGTTACCGGGGGTGAGTAGCCAAACTCGACCGGTGTCGGCGAGCGGCCGGACGGCGTCGACAAGCCCGTCTACCAGGTCGCCGTCATCGCTGCGCCACCACAGCAGCACAATGTCGCAGATTTCGTAGCTGTCTTCGTCGAGCAATTCGGAGCCAATAGCATCTTCGATTGCTTCGCTGAGCGTGGAATCGCAGTCCTCATCCCAGCCTACCTCTTGCACTATCAATCCAGGGGAGACGCCTAAACGGGCGGCGATTCCATCGGTTGTGGTGAGAGTGGTGTCTTTCCCTTCGGGTTTTTGAACGTTCATCAAAGCATGATGATACAAGTAATATTTGCGGGATTACACCCTATCCGGGAAATTTTTTGGTTTTTCACCGGTTTTTCGGGAATCCGTGGAGGTTTCATGAGGGTTTTTGGCCTGGTGTTTGGAGATTCACTACCTAAAATTACCCCCTGATGTGTCAACTACACGTAAAGTAGGGGTATTGCCAGCGTTTGCGCATTTTTACGCTTCTCGACGGTGTGACCATGCGCAGTTGTTGTGGCTCAATCGTTTTTGTGACTGACTCTCTCACATGGAGGTGTGGAATGGCTGACCCGAAACCCGGGAAGCACCCAGATGACACTAATTTCGCGTTAATTCGTGATGGTGTCGCGTCATACTTAAATGACTCGGACCCAGAGGAGACCTCGGAGTGGCTGGATTCACTGGATGGGCTATTACGGGAGGCCAGTCCAGATCGGGCCCGATATTTGATGCTGCGAATGCTGGAACGGGCATCGGCCAAACGGGTGCCGCTACCAGCAATGACGTCTACAGATTACGTCAATACGATCCCCACCTCGATGGAGCCGGAATTCCCAGGCGATGAAGAGATCGAGAAGCGCTACCGCCGGTGGATTCGGTGGAATGCTGCGGTGATGGTGCACCGGGCTCAGCGCCCCGGCATTGGTGTTGGTGGCCACATTTCCACCTATGCGGGCGCCGCCCCGCTGTACGAGGTGGGCTTTAACTATTTCTTCCGTGGTAAGGATCATCCTGGTGGGGGCGACCAGGTGTTTTTCCAGGGCCACGCCTCCCCCGGCATGTATGCGCGGGCGTTTTTGGAGGGCCGACTTTCGGAAGACGATCTTGACGGGTTCCGGCAGGAAGTATCCCGCAAGCAGGGCGGATTGCCGTCGTATCCGCACCCGCATGGCATGAAGACGTTCTGGGAATTCCCCACCGTGTCCATGGGCTTGGGCCCGATGAATGCCATCTACCAGGCAAGGTTCAACCGGTATTTGCTCAACCGGGGCATTAAGGACACGTCGGATCAGCACGTGTGGGCGTTCCTGGGTGACGGCGAAATGGATGAGCCGGAGTCCCGGGGCCTGATCCAAATGGCTGCGCTGAATAACCTGGATAACTTGACGTTTGTTATTAACTGTAACCTGCAGCGGCTGGACGGCCCGGTGCGTGGTAACACGAAGATTCTTCAGGAGTTGGAGTCCTTCTTCCGGGGTGCTGGCTGGTCGGTAATTAAGGTCGTGTGGGGCCGCGAATGGGATCAACTGTTCGAAGCCGATAAGGAAGGGGCGTTGGTAGATCTGATGAACACCACCGCCGACGGCGACTTCCAAACGATGAAGGCCAACGATGGCGCCTATGTGCGTGAGCATTTCTTCAACAAGGATCCCCGGACCGCCAAACTGGTGGAGGATTGGACCGATACGGAGATTTGGAAGCTGCCGCGTGGTGGGCACGACTACCGCAAGATCTATGCGGCATACAAGCGGGCCCTCGAAACCAAGGACCGGCCGACGGTGATTTTGGCGCACACCATTAAGGGCTACGGCTTGGGCAGCAACTTTGAGGGGCGGAATGCCACCCACCAGATGAAGAAGCTGACGCTGGAGGATTTGAAGAAGCTGCGCGATAAGCAGGGGGTTCCCATCACGGATGAGGAGCTGGAGAAGGATCCATACCTGCCGCCGTATTATCACCCAGGTCAGGACAGCCCGGAGATTCAGTATCTTCAGGCCCGCCGGAAAGAGTTGGGTGGGTATTTGCCGGAGCGTCGGGTGAACTATACACCGTTGCAGGTGCCGCCGTTGGAGAAGCTGCGGGGTCTGCGGAAGGGCTCGGGCAAGCAGCAGGTGGCCACCACGATGGCAGTGGTGCGGGCGTTTAAGGAGCTGCTGCGGGTTCCCGAGTTAGGGAAGCGGATTGTGCCGATTGTGCCGGATGAGGCTCGGACGTTTGGTATGGATTCGTGGTTCCCATCATTGGGTATTTATAACCCACATGGCCAAAATTATGTGCCGGTGGACCACGATTTGATGCTGTCGTACACGGAAAAGGTGGATGGCCAGATTCTTCACGAGGGCATCAGCGAGGCTGGTTCCACGGCGTCGTTCATTGCTGCGGGTACGGCGTATGCGACGCATGGCGAACCCATGATCCCGCTGTATATCTTCTATTCGATGTTCGGGTTCCAGCGCACGGGTGATGATTTCTGGGCTGCGGGTGACCAGATGGCCCGCGGGTTTATCCTGGGTGCCACGGCCGGCCGGACCACGCTCACGGGCGAAGGCTTGCAGCACATGGATGGGCATTCGCCGCTGTTGGCTGCCACGAACCCGGCGGTGGTGTCGTATGACCCGGCGTTTGCGTATGAGATTGCGCACCTGTTGCTAGAGGGTATTGATCGCATGTACGGCCCAGGCCGGGGCGAGGATGTGATGTATTACCTGACGGTCTACAACGAGCCGGTTTCCCAGCCTGCAGAGCCAGCTGACCTGGATGTTGAGGGCCTGCATAAGGGTATTTACCTGTATGAGAAGGCCACCGGTGGCGACCATGAGGTGTCGGTGTTGGCCTCGGGTATTGGCATGCAGCAGGCATTGCGCGCCAAGGAGATCCTGCGGGATGAGTACAACATTGGCACGAATATTTTCTCGGTGACGTCGTGGGTTGAGTTGGCTCGTGAGGGTCACGAAAAGTCACGGCAGAATCTGCGCCACCCGGAGAATCCGCCGGAGGAGGCATTCGCCACGAAGCAGCTGCGGAAGGCCTCCGGCCCGTATATTGCGGTGAGCGACTTCGCCAGCGATTTGCAGGAACAGATTCGTCGGTTTGTGCCTGGTGACTACACCACACTGGGTGCGGACGGTTTCGGGTTCTCGGATACGCGTTCTGCGGCACGCCGGTTCTTCAATATCGACGCGGAGTCGATTGTTGTGGCCGCGCTTAATGCTTTGGCTCTGGAAGGCAAGATTGATCGTTCGGTGGCTGCTGAGGCCGCTCGGCGGTTTGATTTGACCGACCCAACCAAGGCTTAATAGGTTTTCCCTACCCCGTCGTCGTTAAGTTATTTGCTACTTTTCGACGACGGGGTTAACCATTGCCCCAACGCTTTCAGACGCCCAGGTTTCGGCGTATTCTGTGTGGCTGGTTCTTAAGACAGAAGGGGCATAATGACAATATCCCATATCCTTTTTTCCATCGCCGGCGTGTTGCTACTTATCTTGTTCGGCTACCACTTCATCTGGGGCAATGCGGCCTATGCTGCGCTACGTCCGGAAAGAGGCAGCGAGGACGACGAGAGTGATAAGAAATTCACTGCATGGCTCAATGGCCGGGCGGTATTCCAAATGGGCAGCATAGATCTATTGCTGCCTGCGGCGTTGTTGATTCTCATGGGCTTCAAGTTCATGGAGGTCAATGTGGCTCTCCTCAGCGCGCTGTTCTTTTGGTACCTGGGCTATGCCCTGTTCTGGCTGTTGTCGATCTTGTTTTCCAAAGGCCGCAAGAAAATGGATTACGCCAAGCAGGGACAGTGGATTCTATTCCTGGTGGTGGCCGTTTTGGTCAGTGTGGGGGCCACAAAATTTGATGCCGCCACACCGAACCCGGCGGGGAACACGGCAATGTCAACCATGACAACCAGCCAAAACGTCCCCACGGTCCCCCAGCAATAAGAAAATATTTATGGATAGCGTTTAGGAACCCACACACTGTCCATCGGCGCCAACTTAGGCTAGGCTTGCCAGTATGGATAATGTTTCCCAGACGCTTTTCTATCCGCTCTTCGGTAGAGCGCAAGCGAGCAACCGGTGGCCCGAGCTATTCCCCGATCCGTGGGCACATAAGGCCATGGAGATTGCGGCGCAGGAAGGCACCACGGCTCAGCCAATGGATGGGTTTCCCGAACTGGTGTACGGCCTGCGGCACATGATTCTGGTGCAGGAGGCACGGGCATATTTGGAAACGCACCCGGGTGCCGCGGTCGTCAATATTGGTTGCGGCCTGGACATGCTGGCAGAGGACCTTTCCGGCCACGAGTGCACCATCTATAACCTGGATCTTCCCGACGTCATCGAGCTACGGCACCGGTGGGTACCCAAGGCAGACAATGAGATTGATCTCCCTTACTCCGCCACCAATCACGAGTGGTTGAGTAAGGTTGACGCCTCCCGCGGGGTTATTGCCCTGGCTGGGGGCGTGTTTTTCTATTTCCAGGTCGCCGACGTTTCTTCGCTTATCGACGCCTTCGGCACTGCCTTCCCCGGCGGCCGCATGGTGTATGACGCCGAATCCCCAGACGCCACCAAGCGCAGCGAACGCATGCTAGAGAAAAAGGGCACCCCCGCGGAAATGCCATTTAAGGTCAAAGACCCATATTCGCCACGGAAATGGAGCACCACCGTCACAAACGTAACCGTGGAGTTTAGTTTCCTTAACCGGCTAGCCCCAAAGCTCCGCTCCCAATTGCCAATGAGCTACCGCCTGATTTTTCTCATGTTGAAGTGGAATAAAGGCATGTATTTCGTTCGCGTCGATTTTTAAGGAGAATCCCCATGGAAGACGTTTCCCAAACCCTGTTTTACCCACTACTAGGCCGGGCCAAGGCGGCCAGTCAATGGCCCGACCTATTCCCCGACCCGTGGGCCACCCAGGCCGCACACATTGCGGCAGCGGAGAAAACACCCGCGCAGCCGCTCGGTACTTTTCCAACACTATGCTACGGGCTTCGCCACCTGTTTACTGTTCGAGAGATCACCCAGTACCTGGATACGCATCCGGGTGCCGCGGTCGTGAATATTGGCTGTGGCCTCGACGTACTATCCGAGGACCTTGCCGGCTACGACTGCACCATCTATAACCTGGATCTTCCCGACGTCATCGAGTTGCGGCACCGGTGGGTGCCCAAGGCCGACAACGAGATTGATCTGCCCTACTCCGCCACCAATCACGAGTGGTTGACGCAGGTTTCCGGGAAGAAAGGCGTCATCGCCGTGTCCATGGGGGTGTTTTATTATTTGCCAATCCCCGAAGTAGCGGCACTGATTGATGCGTTTGGCCAGGCATTTCCCGGTAGCCGACTGGTATATGAAACCGCATCCCCCAAGGTGATGCGCGGCAGCGAAAAACAAATCGCCCGGCATGGCACCCCCGTGTCCATGCCATTTAAGGTGAAAGACCCATACACACCCCAGGATTGGAGCGACGCGGTGCGGGACTACCATGTCACATTCAATTTCCTGGATTACCTCACTGATGAACAGCGAAAACAAATTCCATCACAATACCGAATCCTCTTCGGTTTCTTCGAACGCATTCACGGCATGTATGTGGTGAATATGGGATTCTAAAGTTATAAAGGGTTAGCTGGTGGTACGAATCTGCCAATGATGGTGGTACTGGCCGCCAAGCTTCATGAGTTCATCATGGGTTCCCTGCTCCACAACCTGCCCGGCTTCGTTCAACACCACGATATGATCAGCATCGCGAATGGTGTTGAGCTGGTGAGCCACGACGATAACGGTGTGGTCGGTACGAAGCGCATGCATGGTGTCGGTGATGACCCGCTCGGTGACCGCATCCAGGGAGGATGTGGGTTCGTCTAGGGTGATGATGGGGCTATCTTTTAGCAGGGCACGGGCGATTGCTACGCGTTGTCGTTCCCCACCGGAAAGCAGGGAACCGCCCTCCCCCACATCCATATTCCACCCGTTTTTGTCGATGAGCCCATCTAAGGCGGCGGCTGTTGCTGCTACCTGGAGTTCCGCATCGGTGGCTGTTGGCCGAGCCAGGAGCAGATTGTCACGGATGGTGCCCTCAATCAGGAATGTGTCTTGGAACACGGGTGTGACTAATTGGTTCACTTGTTCGGTACCGATGCTTGGCAGGGGCACCCCACCGATAGAAATTGTGCCGGCATCGGGGTCCATAAAGCGGGAAAGCAGCCGCATAATGGTGGTTTTCCCGGCACCGGAGGGGCCGACTACAGCCACAAGAGAATGTTCCGGCACGGTGAAACTAATCTGGCTTAGGATGCGACTGTCCCCGTAGTGGAAATCAACTCCGGCAAATTCCACATCATGGCTGGTTGGTGTGCCAGGTTTGTTCGGTTCTGAAAGCACCGGAATTTCCCGGAGTTTCCGTAGCTCAGCAAGGGTGTTCCTGCCCGAGCTAAAACCACCCGATAAGGCACCAGCGTTGACGATCGGTTCGGTGAAGCAGGACACGACAATGAGTAGGGCTACCAGGGTGGCGTAGTCCATACCACCACGAAGCGCGATAATGACCGCCACAATGACGATTGCGGAGAACACTGCTTGCACGAGGCTGCCGAGAGATCGGAAGAGCGG
>CAJZGD010000102.1 GCA_915275065.1 uncultured Corynebacterium sp.
CGTATGCAGCCACGGGGGCGGTACAGCCAGCCTCCAGGCGCGCCAATACTACCCGCTCAGCATGCGCACAAGCATGGGCTATAGCATCAGCAATGGTGGTTATTGCAGCAATCGTTTCGGTATCATCCGCACGGCACTCAACAGCCAGAGCCCCCTGGGCTGGGGCTGGAAGGAACTCCAAAGGGTCGAAAACATCAGTAGCCTCATCAGCACGACGAACACGCGATAACCCAGCGTAGGCCAACACCACAGCGTCTAATTCACCATCATGAACTTTCGCCATACGAGTATCAATATTGCCACGCAACGGAACTGTGTGGATATCAGGTCGAAGTGCCTTCAGCTGCGCAATTCGTCGAGGCGCACCGGTACCAACCACCGCGCCGGTAGGAAGTTCGGCAAGGGTGAGGTTATCGCGAGCGACCAGGCAATCTCGGGCACTTTCCCTGCGGGGGACAATCAAATGAAATCGATCGTCAACAGCTGTGGGAAGATCTTTGAAAGAGTGCACCGCTATATCGCATTCACCCGCCAGCAATGAATCACGAAGCGTCTGCGTGAAGACTCCCACACCAATTCGTTCCACCGGAGCTAGATTCACATCACCAGTGGTGGTCACAATACGAAGTTCACTGGGATATCCATGAGCGGTAAGGGCGTCACGAACATGACCTGCCTGGGTAGTTGCCAATAAACTACCACGTGTGCCGATGATGGGCATTTACACTCCTTGAGTTTGACGCAACGGTTCATGCTGCTTTTGCAATGTTTCCGCCTTCGTGATGGTTGCCAACTCCGCAGCATCGGGAAGTATGTCAAGATCAACTTTGACAGATTGGGGATCATCATCAAGCCCAAATAATTCCTGTAGTGCGGTTTCATAGCTCACCGCCCCAGAATTAGCTGCGAGTTCTTTTACCCGAACCGTAGGTTGGTGTAACAGCTTATCGACGACTCGACGCACAGTGCGGCTGACTTCTTCAAACTCGTGGTCATCCATATCAGGGGTGCGTGATTGGAGCCTTATCAATTCAGTTTGAATAAGGTCAGCGGCATGGCGTCGTAAAGCGGTAACTGCGGGAGCAATGTCTTTAATCCGCTGCTGGGAGCTGTATGCTTGCAGCTCGTCAGCAATAATTCGCAATGCGGCACCATCACTTTCAACCTCATCTTGGTGCAGCGAACGGAGTTTTTCAATATTCACCAGCCGTGCCTGGGTGCCTCGAATCACATTGTCATCAATATCTCGCGGTAATGACAGATCCACCAGCATTAATGGGTGGTTCGCGGGGATATCGTCTCGGGAAATAGTGAAATTTTGGGAACCGGTAGCCGACACCACAATATCAACGTGGGAAAGCACCACGGTACGCTCGTCAAAATCCACAACAGTAGCCCCCACGCCGGCTTCACGTGCATGTTGCGCCAACCGCTCAGCACGCTCCCGGGTGCGGTTCGTCATAATGAGCTCGTCAATGCCCTGCTTGCCTAAATGCGTAGCGGCAAGCGATGCCATCGCGCCTGCACCAATAACCAAAGCTCTGCGGCCAGCAAGCGGCTGCGATTCATCTTTCACCCCCAACTGGGAGATAGCCTCATCAAAGGCAAACGACACCATAGACACACCAGCATTATCAATATCAGTTTCGGTATGGACCCGCTTACCGGTGCGAAGAGCTGTTTGCACCAATCCATGCAGTTGCGGCCCCACCGTACCTGACTTGGCTGCGGACTGGTAAGCAGTGCGCACCTGGCCGATGATCTGCTGTTCCCCCGTCACCATGGAATCCATGCCCGCCGCCACCAACATTAAATGCTCAGCGGCAGCATCCGCATATCGAACATATAAGCAGCCGCGCAAAACGTCGATGGGAACACCACTCATGCCGTGAAGCACATCAACCACGTCGGAAACGCCTTGGTGAAAGTTAGTTGTTGTTGAATAAACCTCAAGTCGGTTGCAAGTGGACACAATCATTGATTCGGTTAATGCTGGCTGCCGAATCAACGCTAAGGCGGTTTGGTGTCGCATGGACTCATCCATGCTCAATTTCTCCAGCAGCGCCACTGGCGCGGAGCGATGGGACATCCCCACTACCAGCACACTCACGCTTACATCACCATGTTCCTCTCACCGATTAAGTTCGGCATTCATGCCAGGTTATTATTTTCCTGCTATGACTGTAACAGTCTAATTCAAACTTTAGGTTGATTATTTGACGCTACTCTGGTCCATATCACCGTAGTAGGGGGTCAACAAGTTCACAACAAAGCCTGGGCTAACTCATCATTATCCACTTCCCAACATGCGAATTCTTCACCATCAACCACTACAACTGGTACTCGATCACCATACTCTGCAGCTAATTCTAAATCGGAATCTACATCACGATGCACGAAATCCGCCCCCGCCGCGACCACAATAGGGGCTATTTGCTTTGATATGCGTTTACAAGAACCGCATGATTCTCGTACCATCAACTCAACGACATGCACCATCTGTTTCCTTCCTTGCCTGCTCATGAACTAGCCTATCGCGCTACCCAACGTATAGATTACAGTGGATGTTTCTTGCCCCGCGCTGCTAATACACAGCTATAACGTAGTGGAAGACTACCATTAGATAGGATTTGATAGTGACCTTGGAAAGGTTAAGTGCGCGCCATGTCCCCGCTTGATCCACATTGGCACCAACGACCTGAAGATTTTCTTGCCGCTTGGTCTAGTTCTCGTGGCAATTTGCGACGGTTTTTTGAAGATATTGCACTGCCCCCCATTGATAACTACACCCAACAACAAGCTGGTGAAGCTGCTGCCGCAAAAGCCGTAGCGGAACTCTTTGATTTGGATCTCAGTGAGTTTACTTCCGGGCTTGATTCAGTATCAGGCTCATTTACTGCCGCAGGAATGTCACGACTCACTCCCCCAGACCCAGCTATACCGCAGGATACCGGGGCTGCCGCATTTTTCGATGTGGATAACACGCTCATCCAAGGATCATCATTAATCGTATTTGCCATAGGTTTAGCTAAAAGACGATACCTCAAACTATCGGAGATACTCCCAGTGGTATGGAAACAAATAAAATTTCGTATCACGGGTGCTGAGAACGCTGACGATGTTACCGAAGGACGCCAACAGGCGCTAGCGTTTATTAAGGGACGAAGCGAAGCCGAATTGGTGGCATTATGCGAAGAAATCGTTGATAAAAACATGAGTGAGAAATTATGGCCAGGGACCAAACAATTGGCGGACACCCATATAGCGAATGGCCACCAAGTATGGCTAGTCTCGGCCACCCCGGTTCAACTCGCGCAGATTTTAGCAAAGCGGTTAGGGTTTACCGGCGCCCTAGGGACAGTCGCGGAAGTCAAAGACGGGGTGTTCACTGGTCGGCTTGTGGGGGATATCCTCCATGGCCCTGGTAAACGCCACGCTGTCGCCGCCCTCGCTGCCCTGGAACGACTCGATTTGAACCGGTGCACCGCCTATTCAGATTCCATCAATGATGTGCCCATGCTTTCCATGACTGGCAACGCGGTTGCTATTAATCCAGATCGTAGACTTCGTAAGGAAGCAGAGGATCGTGGTTGGCGAATTGAAGATTTCCGCAGTCTTCGGAAAGCAATACGAACATTCGGCATCCCCGCATTAGTGACCGCGATATTTAGTTGGCAGGCATTAAAGCGCCGTTTTCACCAGGGGATACTGCCGCAATAATCGCCTCGAATCATCCCGCAAATAACCAAAACCGCCCCAAATCAAGGGCGGTAAGGAGATTATTTGCCGAGCTTACGACGCTGGACCCGGGTGCGACGCAGCAACTTGCGGTGCTTCTTCTTCGACATGCGCTTCCGACGCTTTTTAATCACTGACCCCATAACGGTTTCCCTCGCTTTACTTTCTAGATGTACGTACTTTCTTGTCAGCCGCCAGCACGGACCAAAACGCTAAATCACAGCCGAAGTGCACTTTCACCCGCGAAGTCGTTGTTGTTTCAATAGCGAACAACAAACAATGCCGTATGTAGGCGTGGTGCTGACACGAATGGCCTTATCTTACCGATCTAGCAGGCTTCCAACAAAAACCAAAGCGACGTTCCCACCCGCTACCCATTACTTATAATGGGAAACAAGTCACGAAACGCCGCTTTGAGCTCGATCAGGCACTACCCAAACATCATTTATCCTACCTCATAATATGAGGCATCAAGATACTTGTTTACTGCCGTCTCGTGAACACGGAAACTCCGTCCTACACGGACCGCAGGTAGTTCACCGGAGTGAACTAACCTATATACAGTCATCTTAGAAACGCGCATAATGTCCGCGACTTCGGCGACTGTCAAGAAGGTTCCATTATCTTCTCTAGCCATAATTATCTTACCCTTCAGCAAGTGGCGCGCTGCAGGCTTCCCCTCCCGCAGAATAAACACGCACGTGCTAATAGAAGCTTAGCGTGAAACATGTGACTGGTGCGACCTATTGTGTCGAAAATATGCCAAAGAGATAGAAATCCCGCCCTATAGTTCTGTGGGAAAACGCCAGTCGCTGGGGTTTCCGCAAACCCACAAAAATGAGTGACATATGTCTCATATTATTATTTTTAGATATATCGTGGATTTATAACGGTCACCAAAAATATCCATGTGGGGGTTCGCTCAAACCCCCACAACAAGCTTTGTTATTAGGGCAAATTCATTAGGAAGCACCAAGTTCTTTTGAGCGCCGGGCGCATGCTTCAGTGGCACGATACACTGCTGCCCGCAAACCTGCTTCCTCAAATTCTCGGATAGCGGCAATGGTGGAACCACCGGGAGATGAAACATTGGCACGCAAGTCTGCAGGCTCCGCACCAGTATCCAATAGCATTTTTGCCGCACCATAGAAGGTCATGGTGCTCAATTCCCGAGCTGTGTCTCGGGTCAATCCCAAATTCACACCTGCATCAATCATTGCTTCAACCAGGAGGAATAGGTAGGCAGGGCTGGAACCTGACATTGCAGTCACCGCATCCATGTCGTGTTCATCAACTACTCGCACCGCACCGACCATGCTAAGTAGGTTTTTGACCCGGGTGAGTTGTTCTTCTTCCACAAACCTTCCCACTGCCACTGCACACATGCCGGCGCCAACCAGCATTGGGGTGTTAGGCATTACCCGAATCACCGGGGCGCCAGCAGCCAAGCCTTCTTCCACTGCGGCAATGCTGATTCCTGCGGCCATGGAAACCACTGTTGTGGCGTCATTATTGTCTACTCTGTCGCTTATTTCTTCGACCACAGATGCCACCACTTTGGGTTTCACACAAAGAAAAACCACGTCAACACCATCAACCGCGGGGACATTATCATCAAACGTCAATACTGCGTACTTATCCCTAAGATACTGGTTGCGCTCAGGTTCTCGGTTAGTCACATGAATGTTTTTGGGGTTTATCCCCCCATTTATCAGACCAACGATGAGCGCTTCACCAATTTTTCCGCCACCGATTACTGCTATGGAACTCATGAATTCCACCATGCCAAAAATTCACCAGACATGCAGCATTACATGATAATCAATGGAAAAATCACTCATTTTTTGCGCCCTCCGAATTTTCGGAATAATAATTCGCCACCGGGCGGGCGTCGAAAAGCACAAAATACTGATGGCGTGGAATATGATCTCCGCACATTCCCTGGCCTAAAACAATCACCACGATCATAAAAAACCACCGCAACCATCGCTTTTTATAGTGTGGGAAGGCAAGCGAAGTGGTTACGGTGGTTATTTTCTAACGTTCTATAGCATCCTTTTCTGCATCTGCTGCACGAATAATCTTTGGTGTATCAAACTGTTGTGTTGTGCTTCGGCTTCGTGTGGCGATCCCGCCGCCCTGTCCAAATGGCAGGGCGATAATGATCACTTCACGGTAGTTTTTATGCCGCCATGTTCACAATAGCCAGGGGGCCGAATGTCATGGTGACACCAACCAAACCTGCAAGCGTCATGGAAAACCCATCCCATGACGTGCGTAGCATATGCACAGCACCGACTATCACGGTAATGGCCACACAGGCAAGCCCAGCAACGATGAGTTTATTGCTGATGCTATCCCACAGAATTTGGAACCCAGCGAATACACCCACGCCTACCAGAACTCCCACGGCTGCCATGCCCAAGATGGCGAGCACAGACATTTTCTCGTTGGACGATTCTTCATCGAAATCATCTTCAAATTCTTCTTCGAATTCATCGAAGTTATCAATGAATGGATCGTCTGCAGGATCATCAATGTCGTCATGTGTGGTTACGAAGCGCCCTGGACGCCCCGGACGACCTGGCCCCATGTCACCATCATCATCTGGTAGATCCTCTGGCTCATCATCCTCTTGTTGTGTCTGCACCGACTGAGACAGGTGTGAAGAAGGATATGGGAAACGCTCTGGCTCATCGTCTTGTGGGGCTTGTGGTTCTTCGAAATGTCCCATGTCAAACCCGGATTCTTCAAATTCCATCACGCCTGTGGCATCTGGAGCATCCACATTCGCACCAGCTTCCACCTCGGAATCATCCACCGCGTCCTCAGTATCATCAACGTCTTCGATACCGTCATCGTAGCCGAAGTCATCGGTGGTAAACATGCCGCCGGAATAGGGCTCATGGGAATATTCGCCCTCGTCGACTTCGTCGTATTCGTAGGTTTCTTCGTAGCCGTAGCCGTCGTCGACGTCTTCGATGCCCGATTCGTCAATGCTGGTTTCACCCATGTTCTCGGAATCGTCGAATTCGCTGGTTTCTACATCTTCAGGCTCTGCGATCGCCGGGAATCCAGCGATCATGGTGTGATCTTGCGTCTCGGTTTCCGAATCATCCGTGAATGTGTTCGCCGAAACATCAGCCACATCGTCCGATGCGCCCCGATACGTATCGTGACCAGCCGTGCGATAGCCTAAACGTGCTGCGGTTTCCGACTCATCTGACACCTTTTGGAAGGATTCCGTGAGCGCTTTTTCCGCCCGAGTTGGTTGGTCGGTCTTTTTTTGCATAGGCAGCTCCGGTGGCTGCGCTAGATCCTCCACGGATGCCTTAGTAAAGTGGTGGTCTTTCAACCGGGGGAATGTGCCGGTAGTAAGCCGCACCGGACCGCCTTCGTCAACCACGGACAGCACAATGGTGGAGTCGTCACCAGGGGTGAGATCTGCAAAAGGCCGTTCCGATTCCCCTTCAGGAGTCAGGGGAGCTACGGGGTCCTGCGTCAGTGATTGTTTCATCACTGGCTTCATGACCGGTTTCATGGCAGGCCGGATCATGGGTTTCGGCATGGTTGGTAGGGGTGCTGATGGGGTGGTCTTAGCTGTTGCCGAAGAACCAGCGACGGAACCAACCACAGCGGATTCTGCCGGCGCGGAATCTGCGATAGTGGAGCTGGCCGCAGCAGCCGGGCTGGGTGCAGTAGCGACTGGGGGTTGATGGGCAGCCGCAGCTGGAACCGCATCACGCGCATTCGAAGAAGTGTACGAAGACCCCTCTATTCCACTTACCCCACCGATATGCCCGGCTCCACTGGAAATGGGCCCACCGGAAACGCCTGAATCACCGGAGGCACCTGAACCACCAGGACCACCGCCCATGGCGCCACCAGGGTTGTCAGTATTACTGAAGAAAGACAAGGTAGCTGGCGGTTCTGACGGGTCAGGGTGTTCCGTCTGACTCAGACCAGCCTGACCGATATCGCCATGGTCGTTGAAAAGCGATGTGACATGCCCAGCCTCTGTCGGCGAGTCGCCAAATAGCGAGTTCGACGCAACCGCACTGAAGGGTCCGGTGTAGGTTTCTTCAGCATCAAGCGGACTGCTGGAATGCCGGGATTCGGTGGGTTTTGCCTCGACTTTTGGAATGCGACCAGTCAGCTCAGCAACCGAAACCCCGCCGGAATCAACACTTCGGCGCCGTCGACGCCGAGGCGTTTCCTCGCCTCCTCCTTCGCCTTCTCGGCCAGCTTTCGCTAGCAGTTCGGCGACAGTAAGTTGTTTCTCACTCATTGTCTTTATGCCTTCCCACTTTTTCGGACAGGGCCATCGCCCTGTTCAATTCGCCGGAGAATAATTCCTTCGCGTAACGCCCAGGGACAAATCTCCAGCTTATTTATATTTAATGCGCGCATTGCTGCTTCTGCAACCAGTGCACCCGCCACAATTTGCTGCGAACGACTGGGAGAAACTCCTTCTAGTTCAGCACGGTCAACCGCTGTCATGCGGGATATAAACGCAATAAGCTGCCGCAAACCTGGTGCCGTGAGCTCACGGGTGATATGGAGGCCCGCTGATGAGGGTGCTGCACCGGTTAATCGTGCTAACGTCCTAAAAGTTTTACTAGTTCCCACCGCCAGCCTAGCGGAACCATAGCTGCGCATTATTCGAGCGGGTTCAACCAACTCTGCATCAATATAGTCCCTGAGCAGATTTATTTTTTTACGCTCAGGTGGGTCGGTATGGAACCAGTTATGTGTCAGTCGTCCGGCACCGAGGTTCAACGAAAATGCACAATCGGGTTCTTCATTTACTCCAGTAGACATTTCCAAGGAACCGCCGCCAATATCAAGATTAATGATACGTCCAGCGGACCAACCGTACCAACGACGCACCGCGAGAAAGGTGATCCGCGCCTCATCTTCACCGGATAAAATTGTCAGTCGTACTCCGGTTTTTTCGTGAACATGTTCTAATATTTGCTCTGCGTTGGTTGCGGACCGTACAGCGGATGTCGCAAACGGCATGAGCTCATCGCAACCAAGCTGATCGGCCAAGGTAGCAGCTTCTGCCACATTGTCGGTGAGCTTTTTTATGCCCTTATCCGTTATGGCACCATCCTCGTCAAGGTACTCAACCAGCTTGAGGTTAGTTTTCCAGTCGCTCATGGGTGTCGG
>CAJZGD010000103.1 GCA_915275065.1 uncultured Corynebacterium sp.
GGCGGCGAAAATACCAACACCTGTGACAGGCGCTACAGCGGTAACTCCACCCCGGTGTATTCCTTCAGCCCATGCAGCACCTCATCCTGAAACGCCGGGTCCAACGTTGCCGAGTGCGGATTTTGCACCTGTTTATGGAACCAATAACCTCCGGTCCGTGGCGTAATATCCGACTCTGGGGCGGTGGCCAACCAGGTTTGGGTGCGATAGCTCAAATCTAGGTCGTCGGTGGCCGAGGGGCCGCCCATGCGGGTCGGTACCCAGCCAGGATGCACGCTATGTATCATGATTTCCGGCCAATGCCGCGCAAGCCCCATCATCAGTGCAGTCACAAACAGTTTCGAATTCGAGTAGTCAATGATACCGGTCGCAAATGCGTGCGGCAGAGCCTCCGGCGACCCATTCACATGCATGACGCTGCTCACCGTCACGATCCGCTTCGGCCGCGTCATCAGCGCCGATAGCACGTAGGGGGCGACTACATTCACCGCAAAGGTTTTCTGCTCGCCCGCCGAACCGGCATTATGAATCACCGCATCGAACGTGCCATATTCATTAGCGGCGGCAGCTACCGTCTCCACACCGGTGACGCTATCGAGGTCGCCGAACACCACACCCCGCACCTTATCGACAATCTCGGTGACCTCACCGGTGAGCCGCTCCGGGTTGCGGGCATGAATCACCACATCGTGACCATCGTCGATAAGCTCACGGGCGGTCAACAACCCCACGCCACTCGCCGCACCAGTAACAAAAACCACGGACATAGTAATCACACTTTCATCTCTCGTTCGGGTGTGGCACCCCAGTGTACACCCCATGCACCAAGCGTGTAGCTATTATGCAGTAATAACTTGCGGGGGTGCGGCCGGGGTAGGTTCGGGGAGTGTGGTCAGCCGCCGCGGCATCCGGCCGGCCCGCAACCCATTACCAATAACAATGACCTCCGCAACCTCGTGCACCAACACCACCGCAGCCAACCCCAAAACGCCAAACAACGCCAACGGGAACAACACCACAATGATCGCCAACGCCAACCCAATATTGCCGGTCATGATCCGCCGACCCCGCCGCGCATGCGCCAACGCCACCGGAATGAGCCGCACATCCGACCCGGTAAACGCCACATCCGCCGACTCGATCGCCGCATCGCTGCCGGTCACACCCATGGCAATCCCCACAGTCGCAGCCGCTAACGCCGGCGCATCATTGATACCATCCCCAATCATGGCGGTGGGGGACTTATCGACGAGCTCCGCAACGACCCGGGCCTTATCTGCAGGCAATTGCCCCGCCCACACCCGATCCGACGGAATACCCGCCTGCGCGGCGATCGCCTGGGCGGTCACCTCCTGGTCGCCGGTGAGCATGACCGACCGCATGCCTTGATCCGCCAATGCTTGAACCGTGGCCGCGGCCTCTGGGCGCAATTCGTCCCGAATCCCCAGGACACCCGCTGGCGTCCCGTCCACCTCCACCACGACCACGCTCATGCCGGCCTGGGACATTTCCGTTACCCGGTCCGCCAATCCGCTGGCCCCATCCGTGGGAATCCACCTGGGGCTGCCCACCCGAACACGTTTTCCCTCTACCACGCCAATGAGACCCCGACCCGGCTGCTCCTGTACCTCATGCGCCGTCAAGGTGGCATCGGTGGCGTTGTTGGTGCCGAGTTCGGCGGCCGCGGCCACGATCGCCCGCGACAACGGGTGCGACGACGCCGACTCCACCGCCGCAGCCATGGGCAGGGCATCACCTGTCACAAAGTGGGTGGCAACAACCCGTGGGTTGTTCTCGGTCAGCGTGCCCGTCTTATCAAAAGCCACCGTCTGAATCGTGCCTAACTGTTCAAATGCCACCCCGGACTTGATAACCACCCCCAATTTGCTCGCGGCCCCCACCGCCGAAATCACCGTTACCGGCACCGCAATCGCCATCGCACACGGCGATGCCGCCACCAACACCACCAACGCCCGCTGCGTCCACGTCGCGGGATCGCCAACCAGGAACCCGAACAACACAATTAGCAGCGATGCCACCAGCACCGACGGCACCAGGGGCCGGGCAACCCGATCCGCGAACCGTGCCCGTTCTCCCTTCGCCGACTGGGCCTGCTCCACCAGGCGCACGATCTGCGTCAACGAATTATCCCGGCCATCCGATGTGGCCCGAATCCGCAGCGTGCCCGAACCATTCACCGAGCCGGCCGACACGCTACTACCAGGGGAAACCCCGACCGGGATGGATTCGCCCGTGATTGCGGATGTGTCCAACCACGACTGCCCCGCAACCACCGTGCCGTCCGTGGCCACCCGCTCCCCGGCGCCCACAATCAGCATATCCGACGCCTGTACCTCCGATGCCGGCACCGTGGTTTCCGCATCATTGCGGACCACCCGGGCGGTGTTGGGCATGAGCGACAACAGCGCCCGCAACCCCTCCTGGGCGCGGTCCATGGCCCGATCCTCCAGGGTTTCCGAAATAGAGAAGAGGAACGCCAGGGCCGCGGCCTCCCCGACGTGCCCCAATAGCACGGCTCCGATGGCGGCAATGGTCATGAGCAAGCCCACCCCCATCCGTGCACGCCCCTTGCCGGCCACGAGCTGCCGGAGGGAGCCGGGAATGAACGTCCACCCGCCAGCAATGAGCGCCACCCAGTAGCAAACGAGGGCGGCGGTGGGAGAGACCGTGTGGTCTAGGACGAAGCCCGTAATGCAGAACACGCCGGCGGTGATGGGGAACATGAGTTCGGTGTCTTTCCACCAGGGTCCGCGCTCTTCCGGCTCGTCGAACAGGGGCTTGGGGGTGCCGCAGGAGCAGCCGCATGCGCTGATTTCTTCACCACTCATGCTTTCCCCTTTGCCGGTGCGGGGGCGCAGCAGTCGTCGACGCATGGCTGCGATTCGTCTACCATCAGCACCGCATCCATGAGCGATTCTAATGCCCGCGTGATGTGCGGGTCCGCAATTTCGTAGCGGGTCCGCCGGCCCTCCGGGATGGCGACCACGATTCCGCAGCCCCGCAGGCAGGCCAAATGGTTAGAAACATTTGTTCGAGTGAGCTCTAGGTCCCGGGCCAGTTGGGCCGGGTATCCGTGTTTCTCTAGGAGTGATAAGAGAATGCGTGATCGAGTGCCGTCCGCCATGGCCCGCCCCAGGCGATTCATGACGTCCAGCCGAGAAGCAATAGTCAGCATATGGTGACTATACACTGTCTGCTGACAAATGTGGTAGGGCGGTGACGATTGCTCTCTGCCGGTACCGTCCTTGCCCGAGCCCTGCCGTCTCCGTGACCTTTGCCTTGGCCTGTGGCACAAACCTTAGTGGGGCGGGAGCGCCTGCATGATTCCGATGGCGGTGAGCAGAATAAGCGGTGTGGCATCCCGGCAGGTATCGGCGGAGAATCCCTCGGCAGCCTTGTCGGTGATGAAATGCAGTGCTTCGCGGATGCCACCGGATTCCTTCACTACCTGCGCCTGGTGCGCAATGCCTGTTTCGCCATGCTCCTCCAGAAAATTCACCAGCTGATTGAATCGTTCCGCAGCGACTTCTGGCCGGGCATGGTACATGATGCTGGTATATCTCCTTGCGTAACCAGGGTCCTTATCTCTGCCTTGGTTGTTTTAGCAGCTCACAGCGCCGCGAATCCGGTTGCTAGCGTTGGCCCCACTCCAAAAATCAGGTTGACAATCCAGTGTGCAATGACCATGGGCGCCAGACGCCTTTGCTTATGCACAATGATGCCGGCGGTAATACCCCAGGCAAAGAACGCGAATCCGTAGACCACCATGCCCCGCACGTCGAGAGCAAACATGGTGTGCTGCAACCCAAACAGCAGCCCCTGAACAAGAATGGCAACCACAGCGCCATAGCGGTGCGTGAGACCGGTTTGCAGCCAACCGCGATAAATGATTTCTTCAATCGGCGCATTAGCGAGAAATATAATTGTGCTCAGTATGCTTATTGTTGCGATCGCCCCGCCGGGCAGTTGCGGGCTTGATTTGCTAAAAATCTGCTCAAAATGGTTGAACATGTCGGCACCAAACATGAGGTACATTGCCCCCATCAAGGTGATAATCAATGGGATATATGTGACAACCAGCCAAAGCAGCCCCCACGCAATATCTTTTCCTATCCGATGCCTCTCAAAACCAAGATAAGCCCAGAACGAGACGTTGTATTGGTGAAACGTGCGCCAAATAACGATGCCGCAGATAATAGTGACAAACGGAAAATAGATGGTGTCGGTCGGCGGAAAATCCCTGCTAATACCGGTCATCCTAAGAATGCCGTAGGTCACAGCCGCCAGCGCCGCCATAACCACCAGCCGGATGAGCGCCAGAAAGAATGGCTTGGCCTGTTGTCTAGCAAATATATCCATCATAACCTCCATGAGTGTTAACCTGCGGTGATTTCCAGTGTAGAGGTAATGCGGCATTGCCGAGCTTTACGACGGTTTCCCTAAAGCGTTCAGCCTTGATATACGGCAAGAATTCGGCCACAATGGGGGTAATCGTTCGGTCCGCCTCAACCTTTATGGTTGGGAGTGGGCCGGATCTCTTTCAAAGGGGGGTGGGCTTCAATCTATTGTGCTAGTGCTGCGGTGATTGCTGGAAGGACCGCCATAACTTGTTGAGCGCCATCTTGACTGAGTTTTGTTAAAAAGCCACCGAAAATCTTATCAGAGATGAACTTCGCGGCTTTGTGAATGCCGCCGGATTCCTTTTCTGCCTTTGCTTCGTTTGCAATCTGTGTTTCGCCATTTTGTTTGAGAAACTCGATTAGCTTATCAAGCAGATCTTCTGCGGTTTCCGTATGATTATTCTGTATCTGAGTATTGTTGTCTCCTTGTGCGAACTGGTTTACATTTCCATTGATTGTGGTGTTAATGGTGTGGCCTTGGGGCCGAACAGCGAGGCGATTTGCCTCTTGCACGTTAGGTCCAAAAACAACAGTATCTTCACCTTTTGGAGTGATTGATGAAATTATAAAACTATTTTGCAATGGTGCATATCCCTTCACAAGTTGATGGTCATAAAGATGTTCCACTGCCGCATAAACTTGTTTTTCCGTCACAGAAAAACCATCGTTGTGTTTGTTGAGGCGTTCGGTTAGTGTTTCAATACTATGCCTTATGCTTTTGCCCTGCTCTTTTTGCTGGTACAGATACCGAAGAATTAAATCGGCTAACTCAAGTTTATTTTTAATCATACTATATTGTATACCACAAATTTGGGCCATCGAACCTTTGGATCCCCGTCGCAAAGCGGGCAAAAGAAAAAGGTGAGGCATAAAACCTCACCGTTAGGGGTGGCTGACGGGGCTCGAACCCGCGACACCCAGGATCACAACCTGGTGCTCTACCAGCTGAACTACAGCCACCATCACTGCCTTCAAGCAGTGAGAACAATGCTAACCCAAAAACCCAGAATTGTAAAAACCGCTGGTAGTATGGGGTGTGTGCAAGAAAAACGGGCGCAACATGCCGCGCCCATCAGGGTGACTAGCGGGAATCGAACCCGCGACCCCCAGGATCACAACCTGGTGCTCTACCTATTGAGCTATAATCACCATTCCCGCCATGTCGGTGGAACACTTCAGGATATCACACGGAATTATGGTTGTAAATACTCCTGGTATCGTTCGATTGCGGCAGCCTGCGCCGACTCACACGCCGGGGTTCGCGGATTCGCCACAAACAACACCCGCCGATAAAAATCCAACTCCCGAACCGACTCCACAATATCCGCCAACGCCCGATGCGACATGTCCTTTTCCGGCTGGTGATAATACACCCGCGGTGCCCATCTGCGCGCCAACTCCTTCACCGTCGACACGTCAATCATCCGGTAATGCAACGCCTCATCCAACCTGGGCATATACTCCCGAATAAACCCCCGATCCGTCCCAATCGAATTCCCCGCCAACGGCGCCGGATGCTCCGAGTCACAATGCTTCGCAATCAACTCCAACACCGCATCCTCGGCCCCTTTGAGAGTCACCTTCGATTCCCGAATCTCCGCCAATAGCCCCGACGATTCGTGCATGTTCGTCACAAACTCATTCATCCGCCCCAATTCTTCCTCGCTGGCATGCACGACCACATCCACCCCCTCACCCAACACATTCAAATCCGCATCCGTTATCAACGCGGCCACCTCCACAATGGTGTGCTCGTGAATATCTAAACCCGTCATTTCCAGGTCAATCCACACAATTCGATCATGCTTATCCATATCGGCCATAGGTACTAGTGTACGTCGTCGTAAAGTAAGCTAAAACGACCCAAACAGAGGAGCAAGAAAACCATGACACTACCGGCCCCCTCCATAGACGCCCGCGCACTCGTCACCGGCGCCAGCCAAGGCATCGGCATGGCAATTGCCCGCGACCTCGCCAAACTCGGTCACAACCTCATTCTTGTCGCCCGCCGCGCCGACATTCTCGCCCAGCTTGCCGACGAGCTAGAGCGCAAACACTCCATCATCGCCGAGGTATACCCCTGCGACCTCGCCGACCCCGACCAGCTCCACAAGCTTATCGACGACATCCGCGACCGAAACATCAATATCATCATTAACTCCGCCGGTATTGCCAGTTTCGGCCCCTTCATCAACCAAGACTGGAACTACGAAACCACCCAATTCGCCCTCAACGCCACCGCGGTGTTCGAACTCACCCACGCCGTCCTCCCCGGCATGATCCGCCGAAAAACCGGCGCCATCTGCAACGTTGGCTCTGCCGCCGGCAATATCCCCATCCCCAATAACGCCACCTATGTGCTTACTAAGGCTGGCGTTAATGCGTTCACCGAAGCTCTTCACTACGAACTCAAAAACACTGGTGTCAGCTGTACCCTTCTCGCCCCCGGCCCCGTCCGCGACGCCATCATTCCCGAGAACGAGAAATCCATCGTGGATAAGGTCGTCCCCGACGTGTTGTGGACCACCTACGAGTCCTGCGCGAAAGAAACCCTCGAAGCCATGGCCAAAAACCGCCGCCGCGTCGTCCCAGGACCCCTCTCCAAAGCCATGAATGTTGTCTCATCGGTCGCCCCCACCCGCGTCCTCTCGCCGGTTATGGGCTGGTTCTACAAAAAAATGAGCTAACCTGCCCGGCCAAAACCGGGGCCTGGGCAGTCCAACACTATGCGCGCTGTTGGAACCACACTGCCTTATTCAAGGAGGCCTCATGCCCACCCCGACTCTCACCCTCACGCTTCCGCCCGCGGCCAGCCCACCAATCCTCTATCCCGTAGTTACCCGTCCTGAAACCCTCACCGCCAGCCGGGTCCCGCGCCGACACGAACGGTACGCCATCACCAACACCGACCACACCGCATTTCCCCTCGTGCCTGGCGATGTTGTCATTGCTGGTGTTGATGCTTCTGCCGGTGACGGTGCCGCCCGGGCCGACACGCCAACGCTCGGTGGCACGGGGGTGGCTGGCACCCATCGCCTCATCGTCACCACCATTATCAGGCTCCAACCAGGAAACCTCGTCTACGGTGACGCCCCAACCGACCTCGAACAACGCGCCAAACTGCGCGCATTCCTGCAACGCCGCGCCTACTCCTGTCACGTCGGCCGCCTCTTCTTCACCAGCTACTGGCCACCCGCCTTCGACACCGGCACCTTCCGGGACTTCTTCACCGCCTGCCCCGCACCCATCCACCACTACGTGCACATGACCTGTCGGGCGCGCCGGGATACGCTGCTGCGCGACACCGATGTGGAATTCGCCGAATGGGCGAGCCGGCTGCTCCCCACCACCAGTGACGACGCCGATGGCACCCATGGCGTCCACGTAGTATTGCGGCAGCAGGATCCGGTGCGGCTCTTCCTCACGCTTGTCGACGCCCACCGGCACGCATACCCCGACCTGGCGGCGGCTGTCACCTGGTCCGAAACCGCTGCCTGGGTGCTGAACTCCCCGGATGCGGCCTTATTGCGTCGCAGCCTGCGAGACGTGGGGCTTCTCGAAGTGCTGTGCGGGGAGGCCGGGCAATTGTTGGGTGGCGAGCAATCATGACGCTCCCGGTGCGCATCACGATTAGCGGGGAACACCCGGTGGTCGGTGCCGCGGCGCGCCAGTCATGTGGGGTACAGCGCCCGGACGAGACAGGACGCCAAGGCCGGGCGTGCCAGACACGTGGTGTCGGTGATACGGGTGGGATGAGTGCGTCACGTTGGTCTGGTGGCCTTGGTAGGGACGCTCACCCTCATGTGCGTGGCAGTGCCTTGTGCGAGGCCCTCCGGTTGCCGGAGGAAACCTTTCCCGCGGTGCCGCTAGCGCCGAATTGTTTCTTTGTTTCCGCCCCGCTGCGGCACTATGCCCTCGATGTGGGGGACACAGTTGGCGCTAGCTGGGATGCCCAGGACCATGATCGGTTGCGGGTCACCGACGTGTATTGCTTGCAACCAGGTTGGTATGTGCGTGGTTATATTCGGGGGTTCGAGCGTGAGCAGGGACTAGGGGAGGGAGTGGCTGAGTGGGGACTTGGGGCGGGAGTGGCTGGGGAAGGGCCGGCGCGCCGGCAGGCAATGAGACAGACAGTGGGGCGTGCCGCCACCGAGCTGTGCTTCTTGAAACGCACCGCGCAACGATTGGTCACAATGAATGATGGGGTGTTTGTGGGCCAGTGGTCCCCGAAATACAGTCGGCACCAGTTGATCGACATGTTTGACGTGCTGCAACCCCGGGTAACCATTGCCGCGATGTTATGCCCCGCCGAGCGGCTTCGCTGGCTACGGGACTGGGTTGCCGGAAGGGCACTCGCGGCGGATCCCTGGGGGAGCGGAAGAACGCCGGCTGCCGCC
>CAJZGD010000104.1 GCA_915275065.1 uncultured Corynebacterium sp.
CCGGTAAGGAATGAGCGCCCCGGCCAGCCCGCCGTGGCCGTTCTTGTTATGCGAATCCGCGTAGGCCAAGAGCACCGATTCAATGACCGCTGGCATCCAGTCCACCGGGTTCCGCATATTGCCAGGCTCGGTGAGCAGCGGGTGGGGGAATTTCAACCATTCGTTGTGCTTTGCGTCAAACACGTAGGCGCGGGCGTCTTTCTCCCCCTGGTTGTACACCAGGACGCGACCGACAGCCAGCCCCAGGATCCAGCCGGCCACCATGGCCTTACGTTCGTCGTTCGACAGCGGCAGGGCGCCAGTGAGCGGGCGGGCCCGGCGCAGCTTCCAGGCGTTGACCCGGTCCATGCGGGACGCCCAATCATCCGAGATGCGGGGCAGCAGCGAGCTGAACACGATCGGCGAATAGTTCGGGTAGGAACCAAAAATGTCGATGTGCTGCACTTTCTTCGTGTCCGACAGGGATTTTTCGAACACGTCCTTGGTGTGGTTGTCCAATGCCTGCACCCCGTCGAGCACGGAGCCCAGTTCCGCGGCGGCGCTGAGGTCCCGGAAGGGGATTTCGGAGAAGCTGTACCGGTAGGTCACGTCGGTGCCGTGCACCAGGTTCACCATGGCGGCGTTCACGGCGGCCAGCGGCCGGGCTTGGCTTAATGCCACTTCGAATGCGGCCCGCAGCCGGTTGATGCGCTCGTGGTATTCCACATCGTTCACGGACTGGTCTTGGGTCATGTAGGAGCGCAGGTCCATGCCGATGAAGCGTTGGAAATGATAGCCGGGCCGGTTGATCCAAATGCGGGCCCGACCCAGGAGGTTTTTGGGCCGGATGAGCGCCCGGAACACGGCCGGGCTGGATTCCCGGGCGGGCAGGCCCGACCCGAGGGGCGGGTTTTGTAGGTGTTTACACACCCACCCGGCGCGGTTGCCTTTGACTTCGGGCCGGAGTTGGGGGGCGAGGGTGTTTTTGGGGGCTTTGAGGGCGTCGGTGGTTTCCCATTCGCCGAGGATGACGGAGCGGGCGGCGAGGCGGGAGGCTTGGGTGACGTCGAAGACGGTGGGTTCGGAGACTCGGACGGTTTCGACTAGGTGGGAGTCGTAGTCGTGGGGGAAGGAGTCGACTTCGGTGATGAGGATTTCGTTGTAGGAGCCGTGGAAGCGGTCGCTGATGCGTTCGTCGAGGTCGGTGGGCCAGGCCACGGGGTCGTCGGTGGAGACGTCGGCGAGGTTGGTGTTGATGTCTTTGCGCCGGTCGGCTTCGATGAGGTCGGCGTGGGCGTCGTTGATTTCGCGGACGAGTCGGCTGAGCCCGGAGACACGGAAGTCGTCGAGGACGGGCATGAGGTTGCGGGCGATGGCGGAAAGGAACCCGGTTTCGAATTGGTGGCGGTAGGCGTGGGCGATTTCGCCCATGGTTTCGTCGAGGTTGTAGGCGCGGCCGCGACCGTTGATGGGTTGGAGTATGACGTCGACTTGGCCGGGTTTGGCGAGGGGGTTGTAGTTGGTGGTTTTGTGGCTGATGTGGTTGAGGGCGGGAAGGATGCGTTGTTGGATGAGGTCGGTGATTTCGTTGAGGACGGCTTCGACGAAGGGGACGCCCATGGTTGCTAGTTCTACTTCGCAGACGCTGATGAGGTTGTTCATGAGTTCGTCGGCGTAGGCGTAGATGGCGGTGTAGGCGGCGTTGTTGAGGTTGGCGGTGATGCTGGTTGCGAGGGCCGGGTGGGCGAGTCGATCGTAGACTGCAGCGGCCCATTCTTGGCCGCGTTGGCCTTCAACGTATTGGGGGAGGCTGTTGCGGAGGGTGGCGACGCAGGTGCCGGCGGCGGTGGCGAGTTCTTGGCCGAAGATGCTGCGTAACCATTGGCCGATCATGTGGCCGGTGGGTTGGGTGGTCCGCATTTGGGGGAGGAATTTGAGGGAGGTGAAGACGTTGGGGAGTCGTTCTTCGAGTCGGGCTTTGAGTTGTTCTTCGGCGGTGGCGGGGTTGACCGGGTCGAGGTGGCCGCGGAGGAGCCGGTCGAAGGCGGAGCGGGCGAGGCGTTGGGCGGCGTATTCGGCGTATTTATCACGGCCCATGGAGAGTTGGGCGAAGCCCATGGTGCCCCAGGGCATGCCGTCCCAGGGGAGGCCGTTGGGTTCGGCCCAGCCGAGGTAGTTGCGGTTGGCGTCGGGGGATCCGGTGTTGCCGAGCGAGTAGGCCACGAAGCTTTCGCATGCTTGTTCGGAGTACATGAGAGCGCTGAGGGCGCGGCCTAGGCCGCGGTAAACCCCGTTTGAGCTGCCGTCGCCAAAGACTGCGCCTTGGTCACCCATGCGGTTACCTATAGGGAACATGCGTGCGAAGGTAAAGGGTTCGTTGGCACCGTTGATGCCAAGGGCGGAGAACAGTGCGGTGTCGGATTCGACGGCGGCCCCGGATTGGGCGGCGACGGCTTCGCCGAACATGGCGAGCGAGTTAGGCCAGGCACCCATCATCATTTCTTTGGGTATTTCGGAGAACACCTCGGGGGTGAACATGAAAACACCGGTGTGTTGGGGTTTGGAGTTGGGGAGGGTGGAGAGGATGCGACAAACGTCGAGGAACATGGAGGCACCCGCGCCGCCGGCCATAGAGGAGATGATGAGTATGACGGGGGATTGCAGGTTGGCGTCGGCGCGTTTGCCGGTGATTTTGTAGTTGAGTTCGTTGAGTTCTTTGATGGTTTCGGCGTTGTTGAGGACGTCGAGGGAGAGTTTGAGTCCTTCCTGGATTTTTTTGACGGCGGGGATGGTGAGCATGCGCCCAAGGGCCCGGTATTGGCCGGCGCCGTCGGAGACCGGGGTGGCGATGGAGCCGGGGTTGGCGGGGGCCCAGGTGGCGATTTCTTTCAGGCCCCCATTGTTGACGAGTTCGCTGGAAACCCCAATGTCGAAGGTGGAGTAGCGTTGTGCGGATCCGATGCCGATGTAGCGGCCCCCGGCCTGGGGGACGTTGGGGAGTTTGCTGGGGCCGTTTTCGGGGGTAAGAGGCACATCAATGGTGACGAATTGCCAGCATTTTGGCAGTTCGGTGCGTTCGGGTTCGATGTTGCGCATGAGCGCTTTTAGTTGGTCCATCATGTAGGCCTGGGTTTTGGCTCCAGAGCCGCCGCAACCGACAACTAAAAACTTCCGCATTGTCTCTTACCTCCGTGGGGTTTTCCGTTTGTTACGCGGGTTACGCGAACGGGTCGTTACTGTCGTTTTCGGTAGGCCGGTCAAGTGACGCTGTCCGGTGCACATCGTCGTCGTCCCGGCTGGGTTGAGGGTTCCGGCTGGTGCGCGGCGGTTGGGGTTTGCTGGGGGCGCCACCGAAGGGGTCGGGTTTCGCACCCATGCTTTGCGACGCTGCGACGTGCGGCCCATCCACACCATCAGCGTCAACGGGGGCTGGTTCAGGGAACCGGTCGAAGTAGTCTTTGGCCTTGGCTTGGGCTTCGGCTGCGAGGGCGTCAATGTCGGGTTGTTGAATGTTGGGGTCGACAATGACGAGGAGTTGGCCCTTGTCCTTGGTGTATTTGTCGGCGTAGAGCACCCAGGTGCGGCGCAGGGCGAGCGGCAGTTTTGCCCGGCCCTTCACTTGCCGACCCAGGTTGCCGATGGAGGGGCCGTCTTCCGCCGCCGCGTATGCGGAGCTGAACGGGTTGAACCCGTAGCGGGCCCGGATTTTCTTGCCGGCGAGCACGACTTCGCGGGATTGTGGTTTCACCCCGGGGGTGTTGAGCACGAGTTCGTCGAAGGTGAACGTAAGGTTTTGGCCGGTGTCTTCCCGAACCAGCCGGCCGTTCTTGATGGCCACGGGGATGCTCTTGGCGTGCAGGGTGGATTGCACCAGCAGGCCGGTGAGGTATTTGATGAGGTAGAGGATGATGAGCGGGATGAGGATGGCCAGGATGAGCACGAGCACGAACACGCCGGCGAACACGGGTTTGTTCACGGGTGCCTGCATGGTGCCGGTGAATTGGACGGCGACTTCGCCGTCTTCACCGGTTTTTAGGCTTTCCAGTTTCACTAAACTATTGACCGCAATTGGCCCGTCGACAAGCTTGTCGGTGCGGATAATCAGCGGCAGGGAGCCTTTTTGCCCGGCCTGGAGGGTGAGGGCTTTTTCGCTGCTGTTATTCGGTGCTTCGAATTTCAGCGGTGTTGCCCCCTCCGGGGTGGTGATTTTCGTGCCGGTGGCTTTTTCATCAATCCACAGTTTGCCGGGGCCTTCCACGGGGACCGACACCTGGGTTTCCAGCTGGTTGACTTTGATATCGACCTGGCCGGCCACTTTCGGGAAGTCGCTGGGGCTGATCGCCACCGGGTAGCGGGCCACCACGGGGGTGAGTTGGGTGCCGGGCTTGTTGTCCTTGCCCTTGGTCACGATGGCGGTACTCAAGGTGATTTCGCCGGTCGACGGCTTGTCGATGACTTTCAGCGGCACAACCACGGGGAACCCGTCACCAATGGAGGTGGGTTCGATGAGGTTGATGGGTTCGGAACCGTCGGCGGGGGCGAATTTTGCCTCCAATTTGGCTTCGCCTTCAAGTTTTTGGGGCTGCCCATCCCGGTTCACCAAGGCCACGTGGATGACTTCGTTATTGCTGAGCCCGATGACTTCCTTGTCGTTGAGTTCCTCGGCAACGGTGGTGAGGCCGGGGAAGATTTGGGCTTTCGCCGAGTATTGGGTGTTGGTGCCTTCCTTGGCCTGGTAGCCGAAGAGCCATTCCCCAGCCCAGTCGCCCGCCTGGTCTTTCGACATGGTGATGTCCACCATGCCGGGCACGCTGTCGCCCCGATCCACCTTGATGCTCACATCATCGCTGGAGGCGGAGCTGCCCTTGAGGGGGATTTCCTTGCCTCGGGGGGTGATGAGCACGGGGATGAGCGCATCACTGTCGACGATCTCGTTCGGCACCGCAGAGATCCGCACCTCGGTAATGGAGTTGTCCAGCATGAACCGCATCTTGCTTGCCGTATTGCCGTGGTGTTCCACCACCGCGTTATTCGGCAGGATGGACCGGAAGGCGCTAAACAGCGATGCCGCATTGGATTCGGCGTTGAAGAACGCCCCATTGGGTACGGTGTCGATGGCGCAATCATTGCCTTCCGACATGGATCGCAGGAGCTGTTCGGGTGATTCCTCCCCGGAGGGGATCAGGCCCACGGTAAACAGTTGAATGTTGGCGTCCCGGAGTTTCTTCACCTGCCCGTCGGCGGAACAGATGGCTTTTTGGGCCACAATGTCGGCCTTTTGATCCCCCTGAACGGTGAGTTTTCCGTCGGTGAAAAACAGGATAGCCTTGCAGCTGTCCGGCTCAGGCCGGCTGGCCAGGTCCGCCATGGCGCCGTTGAGGGCGGTGCCGTAGTCGGTGAACACATCATTATTGCGCTGGTCGAAACCTTGGATGGGTGGGGTGAGATCCCCCGCATGGTCCCGCACATTGACCCAACCACCATACACGTCTGGCTGCGACCGGTAGCCCTGACCGAACCCGGACAATTTCACATTAATGTCGGCGTTGCTTTCCTGGGCGAATTTGCCTAGTTGAGTAACCAGGTCCTGCATGGCGGGAACACGTATGTTATTGGGGTCGGTGGCGATTTTCCCGCCGTGCCCTTTGAGCGACGCCGATTCGTCAATCACGAAAATCAGGTCGGCTTTTTTCTTATTGTCAATGCAGGTATTGAGTTTTTTAATGTTCTCCCTACCCGAGGGTGACACTTCGGCGTCTTCCGCCTGGACCACGCCGGGCAGGGCCAGGATACCGGTGATGGCGATGACGGCGAACGCGGAGAGGATTCGCCGTAGGGGTGGTGCAGTCAAACTTTTCATATTGGTTCCCTTTTTACCCGTTTTTTATCCGACTGTTTTTGATAACCACAAGGCGATTTCAAACGCGGTGCCCACAACCGCCAACGACCCAATGATAATGGTGGCCCGCATGAGCACATATTGCATGGGGTTTTCGATATAGAAGTTTTCCGCTTGTCGACGATTATCCGCCCGCATGTGCATCCCAATCAGGAGGAAACCCACAATACCGGCCATGACCCAGCCGCAAATCGCATAGTTATGGAACATGGTGTCGGTCGCACTCCCACCAACGGCGAATGCCAATATAGCGAGCACCGCGGCGATCATGGCGGCCACGAATGCCGGAATGACGTAATACCACGGCCCACTCACCGGGGTGCGGTGCGCCACGGGGGCGGCGGTGTCACCGAAGGCATCAGCCGGTGTGCTGGGGTTGGTGGTGCCGAAGGGGTCAAATTGGCCTTTTCGAACAGTGGTGTCCCCAGTTTTCGCTGGTTCCATCTGGGAAAATGGGTCGTGTGCCTGGCTGGGGGCAGAGTTGCTAAACGGGTCGCCAGCGCCACCGCCGGTTGGAGCGGACATGTGCGGTATTCTCCTCAAACTGATAGTTGGTTTCTGGGGTGTGCCGATAATTTTTCCGGCCCTAAACCCAAAGTAGTCCCCGCATGAAACACACATGCGAGGATTCTAATAATTTTACTGGTCAGGACCGGAAAACATAAGCAAACCGCCCACTGCCGGCGATAATCATAATCAGATCAACAAACACCCAAATCCCCAACGCAATCAACAAGGGTATTCCTATGAGAAGGACGGAAAACAACGCCCCCACAAGCAAAAGCACTAATTGCGCCGCGCCCATCCCGTTGAACCCGGTATAGAAGTTATGCGCCCCAAAACTGCCGAAGAACAGGCAAAACAGAATAGCGATGGCTTTATCTTTCGGCGGGTTCGCCTGCAGCATCGGCGCCTGCGCATAAAACTGTTGCTGCTGCGGTAACACCCCATACTGTGGTTGCTGTTGCTGCCCAGAAACCCCATATTGCGCACCATAATCATAACCAGACGCCGCCTGCTGCCAATCAGCGCCCCCCGCAGGCGCAGGATTATACCCATAATCCGCGACAGGATCGGGACTATACGAAGGATTAGCGGCGAGACCATTAGGGTCATACTGTGACGGTTGGCTACCCAAAAATGGATTATTCACCGAATCAGGTTGTTGACCGCTGTTGTAAGGGTATGTCATGAGGTTGATCTCCAATCACTTCCAGTTTCCCACACGTCAAATCTTAGCCACAGAAAGTATTCGATGTCTCGATATGATGTTATGGATACACTCGTCATCTTAAGCTGAATGCCAGACATCTGCTTTAGACTTCGATAGCCGATCCTGAAGCTTCTTTGGGGCACCCAGAAAAAACCACAGTTAAAACCCTATTTAAAATATCGGGTTTGTGCTATCCCCCGCACCACCCCCCATGGCCCAAAACTCATACCCCAACTTCTTTCACGAAAAAGATTGGGGCCAGAAACAAACCTCCAGCTATTCCCCCTCCACCGGGTCCGCGGCCGAGATTCGCGCAGCGGCCTCTAGCAGCATCCACCCGGAAAGCTGCACCGACAAATCCCGCTCGTCGATACGCACCAGCCGGACAAAATCACTCAACGGTTTCGTCGTCAACCCATAATTATGCGGCAGTTTCGCATCACTCAACCAGTCAGAGGCAAACACCGGCAACCCATCAACCTCCAGGCGATGATTCCACACGCTTTCCGCACTCGACAGCACCAGCTTCCGGGCCAGCTTCTTCGCCGCCACATTGGCCTCACTATCATCCGGCAACCGCACCGCAACATCGGCTAAATACCGAGCCAAAATTCCCTTAAACAGGCCACCATCACCATCACGGGTATCCCAGTTAATCACCCCCGTTGGTGCGGACATGTCTTTCTCCACCGCATGCAGCACACTACGCACATGCGCCTGGTAAGCCATGGAATCCTCGTAGGTTTCCGGCGACTCCCGCAACCGCAACGTCAACTCCAAACAGGCACCCATCATCACCCCCTGACAGTAGGGATGCAGGTTTTTCACCACTTCCGGCCCATCCATCGACATGCGGATACCATCCATCACCAACCCATGGTCGTCGATAAGCTCGTCGAACACCCAATCCACTAAAAACCGCGCCTTGGCGACCTGGCCGGTACGCGCCATCAAGATCGCGCCAGGACCATTCGTGGGAACGTTGAAAAACATTTCCCCCACCCGCCACGGCAACACCGCCATGACCGGGTCAATGCCGTCCAAAATGTTTTCCTCTAATGCCACCAACGACTTCTTCTTCATCCGCCGCGGATTCAGCACCTTATGGGCCCGCCCCAACGCTAACGCCAACCACAACTTATCGTCATAGTAATTATTGCGAGTAAACTGGCCTAGATTACGCACCCGAATACCAGTAATAGTCTGCCGAATCCGCTGCTTACGGGCCTTAGTGGGGCGACGAATGGCGGCATCAACCAAGCAATCAAGATAATGCGCCTGCCACCAATAATGCCAACGGTAAAACAGTTTTTCTTTCGTGTGCGGCGGCCAGGCAGCAACCGCTAAATTTGTGTTAGGAAAACCCCACACCCGGCTAGCATGACGCTCGTTGATGGCGGATTCAGCGAGGTCGGCACGATGGAGCCATTTTTCATTCACTGATTATTCTCCGCTTCTGTCACCTAATTAATTTTAAGAAAATATGTCGTTAAACAGCTCAATAAACCATATAGCTGGACTTTCAAAAATATAACATAAAGATAACGGATATGCTGGACATAATTCCAATTCTTGCAACATTTTTCACTCCTCCCCCACCAGTGTGACAACCCGGCACCCCAACCGCACCATAACGCATGCATTGCTAATCATTCAGATGAACTAGCTACCCCCGAACCACACCATACGCCACCCCGCCGTGTCACCACGCCAAC
>CAJZGD010000105.1 GCA_915275065.1 uncultured Corynebacterium sp.
AACCGCTCTTCCGATCTGGTTTTTGGGTGTTACGCCACCCTGGAGCCCCTGCCGCACAGGTGCTAAACGGGGTTTCGGGGACAAAAAGCACCCCACAGCCCGCCCTAAGCCAGAAACCCCGCTTAGAACATATGCTACGCGGGGGAGCCGGGTGGGGATTCCGCCTTGGGAGGCGTCATAAAGCTAAAAATGCGGGGACAGCACACATGCTAAGCGGGGTTTCTGCCACAACATACCCCACAACTTTGCGCTGGGAGGGGAATGTCAGCTTAGCACCTGTGCGGCAGGGCTGGGCTGCGCGGGGTTTCGGGGGACATGCTGGGCTGCACGAATGCTAAGCGGGGTTTCTCCGGTGAGCAGCATCCTATGGCACCGTTTGGGACGGAAACCCCGCTTAGCACAAATGCAGCGCGGCGGGGGCGGGCTATACCACGATGCTATTCAGCAATTCTTCGGCGGCCTGCACGGTCAACAGCTCGCGGGCCGGCGGCAAATCCAGGCGCAGCTTCGGCAACACCCGATGGTCTTGCGCCACCACAAACCCCGCAGCCTGGAGCACCTCAACATCCAACAAACCAATATCATGAGTGCGGGCCAAAATATCGCACTGGTCGGGCGGCAGGGGCAGGTCCGGGTCCTCCACAAAATCAGCGTAGTAGCCAAACGCCTCCAGGGCGGAAAGATCGGCGGCAACCGCATCCATGATGACGGCGTCCAACAGCACCGCCTCCAGGCCAACACCAGCATAAACCGGGTTAATGTGCAGGGAAGACACCAACCAGGCGTCATCAGATACGGGGGCGGACGGAAGCCGCGCGGCACCCGGCGCAAACGTGGGAGAGCAGTACAAAATGGTGGCGATGGCACGCAGAGTTGGCATGCTGTCGGGCCGGTCGTATTTCAGATTAAACCCCCGGCACACACCATCAAGCATGCCGGTCGCCAACCACGCCTCCTTCTCGAACAGACTATCGAGATTTTTGGTGTGCTGGTTTTGGACGCTGAGCTCCCAGAACACACTGCCGGCACACTCGTGCTGCACGAGGGGGATAGTTTCCGTGGTCAGCGCCTGTAGCTGCACATCCATCGGCCAGGGCTACTCCGTGGAATCCGCTGGATCCGGGGCATCCGCAGGCGGCAGCACGGCGTCGGTGATTCCCGCGGTTTCCGCCAAGTCGGCGGCTGGCCCGGCACTTTCGTCACCGCTGAGCAGCCCCATGATGCGTTCGAAATCGTCTTTGCCGCCGAACTCCACCACGATGCGCCCTTTGTGTTTACCCATGGACACGGATACCTTCGTGTCCAGGTTGTCGGCGAGGGATTCCGCTGCGGTGGTCAGGTATTCCGGCATGGGGGCTTTAGCGCGTTTCCGCACCGGCCCGGTTTCCCCATGGCTGAGCAGCACCACGGCCTCCTCGGTGGCCCGGACGGAGAGCCCTTCGGACACGATGCGGTTGGCGAGTCGTTCCTGCCCTTCCTGATCCTCGTTGATAGCAAGGAGCGCCCGCGCATGGCCGGCACTAAGAACCCCGGCGGCGACTTTTTGCTGCACAGCAACCGGCAGTTTGAGCAGCCGGAGCATATTAGTGACCACCGGCCGGGACCGCCCCAGCTTGTCCGCCAGTTCGCTTTGGGTGACCCCAAACTCTTCGAGCAGTTGTTCGTACGCCGCGGCCTCTTCGAGGGGGTTGAGTTGGACGCGGTGCACGTTTTCCAGCAGCGCGTCGCGGAGCATGGAGTCGTCGTCGGTTTTGCGGACAATAGCGGGAATGGTGTCGAGCCCGGCCTGGGTGGCGGCCCGCCAGCGCCGTTCGCCCATGACCAGTTCGTACCGGTCGCCGGATCGCCGCACCACAATGGGTTGGAGCAGCCCGAATTCTTTGATGGAGTGAACGAGCTCATCGAGGTCGAAGTTGTCAAAGACTTTGCGAGGATTCTTGGGGTTGGGGTCGATGAGGTCGGTGGGGATTTCTTGGTAGTGGGCGGCGAGCTCGGTTTCGGGCACGACTTCCAGCTGCGGCCGCAGTGCCGCACTTGTGGGGGTTTCTTCGGCGTCGGGTTCTGGCTTGTGGGCACCGCCGATAACGATGTCTGCGGCATTATCACCCAGTCGGGAGTCTGGTTGGTTGGTGATGAGCGCAGCCAGCCCCCGCCCTAAACCACCTTTTCGAGCGGTCACGGTTTTCCCTTTCTCTGGTTTTTAGCTTTTCGACGAGCGTTGCCCGCCTCGCTATTTCACGAAGCGAACGTCTCCCCGGTTGGCGAGTTCTTTCGCCGCGTCCATGTATGCCATGGACCCGCGGGACCCGGGATCATAATCCAGCACGGTTTGGCCGAATCCGGGGGCTTCGGACACCTTCACGGATCGGGGTATTCGGTTGCGAAGCACTAGTGCCCCGAAGGTGTTGCGCACGTCGGCGGAGACTTCTTCCGCCAGTTTGGTCCGGCCGTCAAACATGGTGAGCAGGATGGCGGAGATGTGCAGTTGGGGGTTGAGCTGGTGCTGCACCATTGTTATGTATTTGAGCAGCTGGTTCACGCCTTCGAGCGCATAGTATTCGCACTGGATGGGGATGAGGACTTCCTCGACCGCGTTGAGGGCGTTGGTAGTCAGAAGCCCCAGGGAGGGTGGGCAGTCGACGAAGACATAGTCGAAGCCGGCTTCTTTGATGAATTCGGGGCTGAGTGCGTCCCGAAGCCGGTATTCGCGGCGAACCTTGGACACCAGTTCGATTTCGACGGCAGCCAGGTCGATGGTGGCGGGGATGCAGAACATATTGCCGTTGGCGGTAGACCGTTGGATCACCTGTTCGGGGGTGCAGGCGCCGAGGAGGAGTTCGTAACTGGAGACGGTTCCTTCCCGGTGTTCCACCCCTAATGCTGTGGAGGCGTTGCCCTGGGGGTCGAGGTCGACTACCAGGATTTTCAACCCGTTGCGGGCCAAACCTGCGGCCAAATTGACGGTAGTGGTGGTTTTACCAACCCCGCCTTTTTGGTTGGAGACGGCCAGGCGCCGGGGGCGTTCCGGGCGGGGGAGTTTCAGCGCGTGCGGCGTCAATATTTGGGCTGCACGCTGGGCTTCCGCAGCGATGGGGGTGTCATCCCATTCTTGTTCTTCCATGACCACCTAACTACCTGCTTGTTGTATTTATATTAAGTATCAATTCTAACATCACCGTTTCTTTGGGATGTCGATCACGGTGGTGGGTTCCGGCAAGTCGTTTCCTACGGTGAATATTGTGGCGGTGCCGCCGCCGGCTTTGCGGATTTCGACCCGATCCCGGGCCAGTTCGTCGTACACGGAGGCGCCTTTCATGGCGAGCATACGGCCGCCGGGTTTGACGAGGGGGAGTGACCAGCCGGCAAGTTTTCCTAGGGGGGCTACAGCCCGGGAGGTCACGACGTCGACAAGCCCGAGGGCGGCTTTGACCTCGCGTTCTTCGGCGCGGCCGCGGATGACTGTCACGTTTTCCAGCCCCAGTTCATGGACGACTTCGGTGAGGAAGGTGGAGCGTTTCAGGAGGGGCTCTACCAGGTAAATGGTGAGGTCGGGGCGGGCAATGGCGAGGGGGATGCCGGGCAGGCCGGCGCCGGAACCAATGTCAGCGACGGTGAGACCAGCTGCGATGGCTTCACCAAGGACGGCACAGTTGAGGATGTGACGATCCCACAATTTAGGGGTTTCGCGGGGGCCGATAAAGCCGCGGGTGGTGCCGGTGGTGGCCAGCAGGTCGTGGTAGCGTTCGGCTCGCGCCAGGTTGTCACCGAAGATGCGAGCTGCGTGCGTCATGGGGTCTCCTTGGGATAGTGAGAAGCCGCCGCATATGAGGCTTTGCGACGGCTTTCTCTAAAGTTAGCGTTTCCGCTTCTTCTTTTTGTTTTGGTCGGTGGGTTTCTGCCCAACCTTGGGGGCGGATGCTCGTTTGGCGTCTTTCTTGGCCTGGAGTTCAGCTTCTTCCTCGGCGTCCATCATTTTGAACACCCAGCGTTGTTGGAAGAAGGTCCACACGTTATTGGCCACCATGTAGAACAGCAACCCGATATGCCAGAAGGTGCAGGTAAGCAGGATAGTGCCGGGCAGGAACCACAGCATCATTTTGTTCATCATGTCGGCCTGCATTTGCATTTGGTCGTTGGCCGCAGGTTTTTGTTTCCCGGATGCGATGCGGGCCTTCTGCCGGTCCACGGACAGCCTAGCGTTCATGTGGATGGCCACCACGATAATGACCACCAGGGGGGCCGCCAGCATGATGATGTTGGTTTTGGTGAAATCCCCAGGGAAGGCCTGATACATGGACTCCGGCATGGAGATATAGGCCGAGAGCGGCACCTTAAACAGGCGGGCGTCCAGGAAGGATTGCACGTCTTCCGCGGAGAAGAAATAGTTGGGGGTCATCCGGTTTTGTTCCGGGGTGAGCCCTAACTGGCCGGCACCGGTGCCGGTGCGGTTGAATGAGCGCAGCACGTGGTACAGCCCGAGGAAGACGGGCATTTGCACCAGGATCGGCAGGCAGCCGGCGAGCGGATTGAAACCCATTTCCTTTTGCAGTTTCTGGGTTTCCTGCATCATTTTCTGCTGGTCGTTCTTGTATTTATTGCGGATCTCCTGCATTTGGGGCTGGATTTCCTGCATTTTCCGCATGGAGCGCATTTGGTTGATTGTGGGGCGAACTAGGAGGATGCGCACGGTGAAGGTGAGCAACACAATGGCTAGCACCCAGGTCAGACCGGAGTCTGGGTTGAGCACAAAACTTAAGGCTTTGTGCCATAACCAGAGTATGACCGAGATTGGCCAATAAACGAAGTTAAGCACAGGGGTCGTTACTCCTCGAATTGGTAAAGGGTTGTTTGCGGCACTGGGTCGAAACCACCCGGATGCCAGGGCCCGCACTTGGATAGTCGCACCAAGGCTAACACTATGCCTTTGAGGGCGCCATGGACCCGCACTGCGGTAATGGCATACGAACTACAGGTTGGTTCGAACCGGCAGGAGGGCCCGCCTTTGAGGCCGGAAAGATAGTGTTGGTAAAAATGCCCCGCGGCAATGAGCAGTCGGGCGGCCGGGCTGACGCTAACGCTCACGGATTTTTGCGAGTGCTCGCTGCACATCGTGGCTCAACTCCTCCGAATTTGCGTGTGCCGCTGCTGGCAGGGCGCGAATGACAATGAGCGTGCCGGGCGGTAAGTCGTCGAAAAGCGGGCGGATGATGGCGCGGAGTTTCCGGCTCACCGCATGCCGGGTTACCGCATTGCCAACGGCTTTGGATACCACTAAACCACAGCGGGGTTTAGTGGTCAGCACATCTCGGGAGAATAATACATGAAGCACAACGGTGCCCCCGCCTGCACGCTCACCACTCCGAATGGTTTTTCGAAACTCTTCGGAGGAAGTGATTTTGTGCTGAGACGGGAGCACCGTTATTTCAAGGGTGACAAGCCGACTATGCGGTCAGCTTTGCCCGACCCTTGCTTCGACGTGCGGCGACAATTGCGCGGCCGGCACGAGTGCGCATCCGAATGCGGAAGCCATGCTTACGTGCGCGCCGCCGATTATTCGGCTGGAACGTCCGCTTACCCTTGGTCACGGTAGTTACTCCTATATATGTTGCAAGACGTATCAAACGCCTCAAGCTGAATGATGATACGGAGCAGGCATATCCATTGTGCTTTCGAATCTTATTGCTAAAACCCAGCTCAAGCACATGAGTGCGGCAAATCCACACAATAATTTCCTTACTCCAGACACGATCGGTAGTTCGATATTTCACGGTTCCGATGTGACAGACCTGTACAGACTACGTGAATTTTCCAGCTCAGGCCAAATCGCCCCATAAATACCCCCGATATACCCAGTAATTACAAATCTGTAATTAAGGATCTTTTTAGTAGTAGGTAGTGCTCACACCCACCCGAAAGGTCACTAATAGGTAACAATCCATCACCCCACCCGACCACCCCCGTCACATCAGCACCACCGCCGCTCCGCAGCCAAATTGCCGCCACACACAAAGTAGCAATTTTGCCACCAATGCCACGAATTACACAACTGTAATTTTGCTCCCTGTGGATAACTTTGCCGTTTACCGCTATAATTTCCCCCGATATTAAAATAAGCGCAGCTAAATGGGTGTGAATTTTGCCATAGATTTATCCACAGCTTTCCCCACACCCTGTGGATAACCATGGATTTTCCCCACCCGCCCTGGCTGTGGATAACGCGCGGACATCCCACCCAGCATGGACCCCCTTCGCGGCCACCTGCGGTCCGTCATGCCGCAAAACGGCCTACACTGGGTGCCATCCCCGCCGGAAAATTTGATAACAAAAAGATATAGACGGATAACACTACAAAGTTAAGGCTATTTTTAGTCCTCTTAGCTTTACGACGATAACCCCAGGTAATTCTTGCAGTTTCTCGGAAATTTTTCGGCACCAAATTTGAAATGAGGAAGAGCATCGGTGACTTCGAGTGATTCAAACCAGGCATCCCAAAAAACCTGGAAATCCGTTGTCAAGGAATTAATCAATGGAAGCGAACAATCCGACGACCTCCATATCGAACCAATCGGCCCCCAACAGCGGGCCTATTTAAACCTTGCCCGACTCATTGGGCTCCTCGACGGGGTAGCAGTGTTAGCCGTGCCGTCGGCGAAAGCCAAAGAATATTTAGAGGGTAACCTTTACGGGGTAATTTGCATGGCCCTCAGCAATAAATTTGGGCGGGAATATAGCCTAGCGGTCACGGTCAATCCGACGATCGGCAAGCGCAGAGACGAGCCCGAAGAGTCTGAGGACGCAGAACAACAAATGTTGGATATCGCCACCCCAACATCGGGGACCCGGGGGGCGAGGGGCACAACAACAAAAACATCCGCGCGGAAGACGCCCCGAAATTCCCGGCGGGGAAAAACCGCGGCGAAACCCGACCCAACACCGACTGCCGCAGCGCCGCAAACCACAACCCCGTCGGTGTCGGAACCGCCACCAGCTCAACCGCCCTCGGGCAAATCCGTGCCCAGAAAATCCGCGGCAGTCACACCAGATGCGTCACCCCAGCTAGAGCTGGACGACCGGGATATGCTCACCATCACCGCCACCGGTTGGACCACGAGCCACACCGACCAGGCCGACAATCCGGTCACCCCCCAGCCTGCAACCACGGCCGGCGCCACGCTGCGGTCCCGGGAAAAACCAGCCCACAACCCGGCCCAAGACGATTCTCTCAACCCCCGATACACCTTTGACACCTACGTCGTATCGGATTCGAACAAACTTCCGACTTCGGCCGCGATTGCGGTGGCGGAAAAACCGGCCCGCGCCTACAACCCGCTCTTTGTGTGGGGGGATTCCGGCCTGGGGAAAACCCACCTCATGCACGCCATCGGTAACTATGCCCAACAGTTGGACCCGAACCTGCGCATCAAATATGTGTCTAGCGAACAGTTCACCAACGACTACATCAATTCGGTGCGGGATGACCGGCAGGAATCCTTTAAACGTCGGTACCGTAACCTGGATATTCTCATGGTGGATGATATTCAATTCCTCCAGGGCAAGGAGGGCACCCAGGAGGAGTTTTTCCACACATTCAACGCCCTACAGCAGGGTGGTAAACAGATTGTGTTGAGTTCGGACCGGCCACCGAAACAGCTCACCACCTTGGAGGATCGGCTGCGCACCCGGTTCCAATCGGGCCTGATTGCCGACATTTACCCCCCAGATTTAGAAACCCGCATCGCCATTCTGATGAAGAAAGCCGAGGCGGAACAGATTGTGGCATCCAGGGATGTGCTGGAATTAATAGCCTCCCAATTTAGCTCCAGCATCCGCGAGCTAGAGGGGGCGTTTATTAGGGTGTCGGCGTGGGCGTCGCTGAATAATCAGCAGATTAATTTGAAAACGGCCGAGCAGGCGCTGGAGGACCTCATGCCGGAGCATAGCGTCCTGGAGGTTACCACGGACACGATCATGGCGATGACCGCGGAGTTTTTCGGGTTTACCATCGCCCAACTGTCCGGCACCAGCAAGTCCCGCCCAATCACGCACGCCCGCCAGATCGCCATGTATCTGTGCCGCGAGTTGACCGAATTGTCCCTGCCGAAAGTGGGGGAGCGGTTTGGCCGCGACCACACCACCGTAATGCATTCTGAGCGCAAAATTCGCAAAGAACTCGCCGAAAAACGCGATACCTATGATGAGATCCAAAAGATCACCACAATGATTAAAAATTACGGTCGCGGTTAATAGCTTTACGACGGTTACCCCCGTGACAAATCCTATATATAGAGGTAATCGAGCATCAATATCATCGTATTTATGCGTCGTATCAAATTAACTATCGTTGCCACATGCGCCGCAGTCGCGGCCGCAACCATCACTCCGGCCCACGCAGCGGAGGAGCAACACCGCGGTTCTGTGGAAACTAGCGTAGATGTGCTCAGCGTTGCAGCCGAGCCAATCTACGGGCCAGCCATCCGCTACTTGCTGTGTGCCAGCGGGTCATCTCATGGGCTGCCATCGGTGCCTCCCGGGTATTGTCTCCGGGAAGCCCTATCCCACTAAGGGTTATCCACAAACCCCAGTTCAAACCATAAAACAGCGCTAAAACTTAAGGAGTTATCATGCGCCGTATCAAACTAGCCATCGTCGCCACATGCACCGCAGTTGCGGCAGCCG
>CAJZGD010000106.1 GCA_915275065.1 uncultured Corynebacterium sp.
GACAAGTTGACGAAGGCACCGGGTAATGGGGCACCGTTGGGCGGCCTGAAGGTTGTGACGGAGTCCGCCTGGTTTGCGGCCCGTCCGTCTGGCACGGAAGACAAGTACAAGATTTATGCTGAGTCGTTCCGTGGCGCGGAGCACCTTGCCGAGGTGCAGAAGGCTGCGCAGGAACTCGTGTCGAGCGTTTTGGGCGCCTAAAACATTCGGCCACCTTAAGGCTGTGACTGCCTAGCGTGCGTGCTGTATTGCAAGGATGTTGCAAGCCGCGCTGGGCATAAGCCCACCACCATAGTTTGTTGATGTATCAACTTTATGGTGGTGGGAAACAGGGGGAGTTAAGCTGCGGTTTTGCTTACATGTTCGCCAAAGCTACCAATGAATAGATAAGCTTGGTGCTTATGACGAACGCGCAATCCACAATCGTTGTCGATGACGACGTCATCGACGACACCTCTATCGAAGCAGACGCTGTGGAAGAAAAACCGCAATCCAATCGCACCACCCTGGTGCTGGACATCATCAGTTTTCTCTCCCGCTTCGGTCTGGCCGCCACCTGGATTTGGGCGGGATTCCATAAGGTAGGCAGTGTGTTAGAAACCGGCCAATCCATTCAGGCGTATAAAATCTTCACCCTGGAATGGTCCGTGTTCCTGGCCCAAATCATTGGCCCCCTGGAACTCATGGGCGGGTTTATCCTGCTCATCGGGGTGTTTTTCCGGCAGGCCGGTTGGCTATCGACCATCGTGTTGGTGCTGTTCATGATTGGTATCGGCCAAGCATGGGCGCGCGGATTGGTGATCGACTGCGGCTGCTTCGGCCAACAAGACTTAACCGACGGGGGCATGGACTACCTGCAAACAATCCTGCGTGACGTGGTGCTTGTCGCCATGTCCCTGTGGACCGCGTACCGGCCGTATCGACGATTCGCCGTCTACCCGTAATGGTCTCGCGTTATCATCAATGATGTCCACGGGTGTTTCTCTGCCGGTATTCACAGAATTATGCCAGCATGCTCCTAGCAAAAGGGAAGCATAACTGGCATAATTTCTAGTTTGAATTGACATCATCCCCTCAACCCCAACAAAAGGTGGAAAAATATATGAGTCCTAAGCCCACAAAACGAGCCAAAATCCAAAGCCCCAATGAGAACGGTTCCGGTTTCCTCTGGGCCATTATTGCTGTTGTGCTCGTGGCTGTTGCGGTCATCGCCTACGTGATTATCTCCGGCAATAAGTCGCAAGAAGACAAACTTGCCGAAACATATAACGAAACCACCGCCTTTAATAACAAGCTTGACGGTTCGGCAGTGCAGTTGGTTTCCGACAAGGCCGACAAGGCTAAAACCGTGGACATTTACGAAGACTTCTCCTGCCACTACTGCGCCGACCTGGCCAAAGAAACTGACGCGGACATGAAGAAGCTCATAGAAGACGGCAAGGTGAAGGTCAATATCCGTACCCTGAACTTCCTGGACAGGGGTGAGATCGGGCACTCGAATAAGGCCGGTACCGCAGCCTACACCATTGCCAAGGATGACTCCGCGCAGGTGTACTGGAACTTCCGCACTATGCTCATGGCCGAACAGCAGAGCATCTGGGGCAAGAAAGAACTCAAGGATTTCGCCGACATGGCTAAGATCCTTGGCGCCAAGGACGAAACCGTAAAGAAGATCACCGACGGCACCTACGCCGACGAGTTCAAGAAAGTCGCCGACGACAACGCCAAGAAACTTGAAAAAGATGGTGACGGCCAAGTATCCTCCCCGCGCGTCTTTATCGACGGTAAGGAGATCAAGGAAAACACCACATGGCCCAGCCAAATCAAGTAAAAAATAGTTGCTGCCAGTGGATTTGTCGGTAACCAGTTCTGTGCGGTAACCTGTAATCCGTTGCTGAAAAGCACGGGGCTATGGCGCAGCTGGTAGCGCATCACACTGGCAGTGTGGGGGTCACGGGTTCGAATCCCGTTAGCTCCACGTTTAACCCCCAGGTTCGAGTTGGACCTGGGGGTTTCATTGTTTTACCTGGTCTTCACGAGAAGTCTAGATGGGATTAGGGACGGTTGGGTAGGGTTGAAAATGGTTTCATTTGGCATGAATTTGGCAATATTTCATGCCGAAATTGATTACTCCAATATGGAAGTTTGAAGTTTATTCAGCTACTAGGGAACCCATCGATGTCAACAGATCGCCGATCAAAGACTATGTGCTTTCTACCTTGGTTTTACTTAATTTTCAGAGAGTGGTCATGCATACTAATGCTCGGGGAAGTTAACCTTTATTTCCCTAACAGCTGAATAAACTTCAAGCCTCAAAATATTAATTCTCTGATCGTTCTAGGGGGAGTCATGACATATTCAATATATAATTTTTTGCGAAATACCAAGGAAAAAACCAAGGCCTTGGATCAAATGGCCTTGTATATTCACCACAACACCAATATGAAGGTCTATCTTTTCCTTACTTTGGAAAACTATGCCGAATTCGAGGCGATACAAGAGCATCATCATGGGCGCATTGTATGGGCTGTCAATGCCGCTGGCACCGGCCCCTTTGAGACTCTGGACCCTTATTCGTTTTCCGGGCTTGTGGAATTTGATGGCAAAGATGTTGATATTGATCCTGGTGGCGCGTTCTACTCCACAGATTTTTCGTTTGATGGTTTAGCCATCATGGCTGATACGGTTGATTTCCCGGAGAAAGCGAAGGAAGTTTTAGTCTCAGATGCTGCTGATTTCCCGGAATCTTTCGATGATTATTTACTTATGGTTCAGGAACAGGATGATGATCTAGATCCCATTGAGGCTAAGGTACTAGCAGCCGGCGCGTTATTGGTGTATTCGCTAAATATTTCTGACACTGTGCAAGGTGAAACCCCGGGAGAGTTTTTTCTGTCAGAAAGCGTGTGTGTTGGTGATGCACGTGGGGAAGCGTTAATGTACCGATTCTTTGACCCCAATGATGCTGACCGATAACCACCGGCAATGAACACATCTCAGCAGCCTCTTTAGTCCATCAAGCGTCAGGTTTTGTGGGCATTTGTAGGCAGCTTATTCAGTCGCTGGGGAAATAGCGTTCGGGTGGCGGTAAAATATCACATCAAGCACACTTAAGATGCTGCCAGCTGCTCTGGAGATGGTTGCTTGGGAGGTTGCAAAAATGCTGGCTAGGGTTTGTTGCCGTACGCTTGGTGGTGTGGCTGGGTTTCGCAGCAGCTGAATAAGCCTCAAAATATAATTTTCAGGAGGAAGCTATGGAGTATTCGGAATATAGGTTTCGGCGAATTGTAGCGGAAGAAACGAAGCCGTTAGAGCAAATGGCATCATACATTCACCAGAACACTGATATGAAGCTATATTTATTCCTTACTCTGGAGGACTATGCTGAATTTGAGGCTATACAAAAACACTATTATGGGCGGATTCAGTGGGTTGCCAACGGTGCTGAAATAAGCCCTTTTGGTTCCATACTCCCGCCTTCATTTTATGGCTTGGTCGAATTTGATGGAAAAGACGCCAACATTAATCCCGCCAAAGCATTTTATTCCACCCGTATTTCCTTTGATGGTATGGTCATTCTGGCTGATACGCCCGATTTTCCTGAAAAAGCGAAAGAAGTGTTTTTCGCAGGTGAATTCCCAGAAACTTTTGATGAATATTTACTAGCTGTCCAAGAGGAAGAAGCCAAACCAGATCCTATCGAAGCTGAGTTACTAGCAGCTGGTGCGTCATTAATTTATTCTTTAAATTTGTCTGATACCATAACGGGTGATGCTCCAGGGGAAATATTTCTTTCTGAGAGCGCATATATTAGTGATGCACGAGGTGAAGAGTTAATGTACCAATTCTTCGATCCTAAGGACACTGACTACTAAGCACCTGTGATGAACATGCTTCAGCGTGGACAGTGAGGGGCTCCCGGATTCCTTCAATTCCCGCTATTTCGGCATACCTACAGATGTGGAGCAGCTTTGGGCGTCGTCAAGCGAGGGGGGCGAAACGTTATTCCAGCTCAACCGGGCCGGTAATCCGGATCTCTTCGGTGTCCAACCGCTCCTGAATCGAATGCAGCACATTCATGTCGATCACACCCCCGTTGCGCAGGAGCTTCAACACCTCACGCTGGTGGCCAATGATCGCCAGCCGGAGCGTTCGCACCTGGCCCTGCAACGTCATGGCCTGCAGCTCTTCAGGGGTGAGATCGGGGTTATTCTGCAAAAACCGGCAGGTCTCAATGCCGGTATCATGCTGGAAATCCAGTTCGTAGCGAACATACGCTAATGCCTCTGGGCCGACATCGTTCCGGGCGGCAAGATCCTCCAGGGCATCATAGGCCTCCTTATTCATAATACCTACCGCGTTGAGGGTTTCCTGGTGCTCGGTGTCATCAGTGGGAATCTTTGCCCACCGGATAATCGCTGGCAAGGACAGGCCCTGCACCAGCATCGACACCATGACCACGGCGGCCACCATGAAAATAATGAAATCCCGGTTCGGCACCCACGTGCTCACCGACAACGCCACCGCCAGGGACACGCCACCGCGCAGGCCAGCCATGGTGCTCACTATCCGGTCGCGGTAAATCTCGCTCCGCACCTCAGGGTCCCGCATCGCAGCCCGGATCAGCCGACGCAATTCACGCCGTTCGCGCAGTGGACGCTGCTCCTTTGTCTGCTCGGCCCGGTACTGTTCCTCGGCGCTGGCCTTAATGTCCGACAGCATGGCCGGCCGCATAAACAGGAACCGCACTAACAGGCTGACCAGCCATACCGCTGCCACCATGATGGCCGCGTGTGTCTGCGAATAGGCGGCATTATTGTGCGTAACCTCGCTAATGTTCTGCCATGCCTCCGGCAGCTGCACGCCGACCAGCACGAAAATCGCACCATTCATGAGATACGACATGTAGGCCCAAATGGGCAACCCATAGAACCGATTCTGCGGTTTAATGGTGTCCACACCATAATACGTTAGGTAGAATGCGGAAACCACCACCGCCACCACGCCGGAGCCTTTCATGCCCTCGGAAATCTCGATGGATTCCGAGAGAAAGAAAGCGACAAACGGAATCGTCATCATGTAGATCACGAAGTTCATGGCATTGGTGATGTAGGCACGCAGCCGGTTTGCCACCCAGCCCACTGCTAACCCTACCGCAATGCCACAGAGGAACGAGAACGCCAGCATGCCACCCGCGTGCGACACCGACAGATCCGCACCGCCCGCAACCTGAATGGCCAGGGCAAATACCACCAGTGTGGTCCCGTCATTGATGAGCGATTCCGCCTTGAGTACCGTGATGGAACGCTTGGGCAGTTTACCGTTGAGCGTGGCCACGGCCGTAGCGTCCGTCGGGGCTAGGGCCGCACCAATGATCAGTGCGGTACCCCAGTCGATATGGAAGAAGTGGGTGAGAACCCCAGCTATGGCGAATGCCGTCACAATGACCAGCACGGTACCGGAGATAATAATCGCGCGGAGACTTTTCCGCACCTCCCGCAGCGAGGTGTTGCGTGCCTCCCAAAACAGCATGATCGGTAGGAATATTTCCAAAATCACATATGACGGCAGCCCGACCTCCCGCAGCTCATGCATGGCGGGCAGCAGCGCCAACGCCAGCCCGAGGAAAATAAGCAGGATCGCCGGGGTGACGCGGATTTGGTGGGCAAGCGTGTTACCGAGGAAAATCGCTGCTGCTAAGGCAATAATGATTTCAAGCACGATATGTCCTTGTCCGAATAGGTACGTTCATAATTCGACATACACGTTACCGCTTGACGACGCCCAAAGGTGAGGCACGCCACCAACCCAAGCTGTACAGATGTACATGTACTTATGTACAGTAGTGGGCATGGCGGCAAAACCAACACCAAAAACCCCGCGCGACCCAGAAGGGCGCAAACGCGCCATCGTCCAGGCCGCGGCGGAACTCATCATGGAACTGGGCATATCCAATATCACCCACCGCAAAATCGCCGAACGTGCTGGGGTGCCGCTCGGATCCACGACACAGTACTTCGCAACCCTCGATGATCTCCGGCACGCTGCAATCGCCTTCCTCTCCGAAGATGACGCGCGCAACATTGAACTATTACGTGCCGAACTGGCGACCGCAACCAATATTCCGCGTGCCCTGGCGCACCGATTGGCGCAGTATCTCAGTGACCCATTCCAGGTCCGGTTAGAAACCCTGTTCTATCTTGCCCATGCCGAACATCCCCAACTGAAACAACTCACCATCCAATGGCACGACCAACTCATGGATGTCCTCACGGGCTATATGAGCAGGCGGGCCGCCCGTGCCATCATCGCATACGGCAATGGGCTGCTCGTGCAGGTGTCCGAAGACGGTATTCCCATCGACGAAACCGAATTAGCCCACGTGTTTGAACTGCTCATGACGTTGACGGATCATCAGGAAAACTAGCATGCCTCCAACCGAAAAAACTGCTGAAACCATGACCAAGCGACAACGCTGGGCCGCCCTGGCGCTGCTCTCTGCGGGGCTGGTGATGATCACCATCGACATGACCATTCTGTTCATCGCCCTGCCGAAACTCACCGCGGAACTGCGCTCCACCACCACGGAACAACTATGGATCGTCGACATATACCCCCTGATCCTGGCGGGCCTGCTCATTCCCATGAGCGCGGTTGCCGACCGGATTGGGCGTCGTAAAGCACTTCTTATCGGCTTCACGCTGTTTGGTCTGGTGTCACTGCTCGTGCTGTTTGCCACCAGCTCCGCCATGGTAATTGGATTGCGCGCAATGCTCGGTGTGGCGGGTGCGCTCATCATGCCCACCACACTATCCATGGTCCGCAGCATTTTCACCGACCCCATGGAACGCACCCGGGCGCTCGCAGTCTGGTCCATGTTTGCCGAGGTTGGGGCCATTATCGGCCCGCTCGTCGGCGGCACGCTTTTAGAATTCTTCAGCTGGCACGCGGCCTTCCTCATCAACGTGCCCGTGGCCGTCGCGGTAGTCGTTCTGGGCCTGATACTCCTGCCCGAAGCCCGAGACCCCAACCCGCCCCGCTGGGATTTTCTCGCCGTCGCCTACTCCATCGCCGGCATGGTCGCCATCGTGTGGGGCATCAAAACTGCCACAAAACACAACTGGGTCGACCTCACCGCCTGGGGCGTGCTTCTCGCCGGCATGCTGCTTATCGCCCTATTCGTGGTTCGGTGCCTGCGCAGCAGCGAACCGCTTATCGACGTTCGCCTTTTCACCAGCAAACCCTTTACCGCTGGAATCATTGTTGCCCTCACTACCAGCCTGGCCATGGGCGGCATCATGCTCCTGCTCGCCCAATGGCTGCAAATCATTGCGGGCTACACACCGCTTCTGGCAGGTGCCGCACTCATGCCCATGATCCTGGGATCACTCGTCTCCTCGTTGTTGGCTCCCGAAGCCGCCCGGTGTATCGGCGCCCGTAACGTTGTGGGGTTGGCGCTTGTCATCGCCGGCGGTGGCATGCTGCTGCTCGGCGCCATGGGAAACCTCACATCCTATTGGCAGCTGATCACGCCTATGCTCATGGTGGGCGTTGGGCTGGGCTCCCTGGTGATCGCCTCCGCTATCATCATGGGCAGCACCCCGGTAGCGAAGGCAGGAAACGCCGCAGCATTGGAGGAATGCACCTATGAGCTGGGCGATGTGCTCGGCATTGCGATCATCGGCAGTGTCGCGGCGGCGAGCTACCGGGCCAACCTGCCGGTGGGCGGTTTAGGGAAGCCGCTTGCCGATGCCGCCCAGGAGTCCCTGGTGGGCGCCCTATCGGTGGCCCGGGACCTCTCCCTCCCCGACCTGGCGGCCCAGGCAGTCACCGCCTTCAACACCGGGATCGTCCAGGCATCACTTGCAGGCGGGGTTATCATCCTGCTGGCTGCGGTGGTCGTCTTCATGATGGTTCCCAAAGACTTCGACATTGCGGCGACGGAGCACTAGCAGGCAACCGTTCTCGGGGGAACCACTAGTAGGGATTCCAGTGGGGGAGTGGGGCCTGGAGATGGAGGGAACATCCCGCAACCATCGTCACAGCCACCCGGCTGCTTCCAACCATTTTCGGTAATGCTTCTGGCTTTGCCGATCCCGAATCTGAGCCGTGGCAAGCACCATGGCCAGCGGGGCCTTCAGGAACGGTCGTTTCCCCTTACTCAACCGGTGTAGCTGATGCTGCACCTGCACCAAACTCGCATACGAATTAATAGCCTTATCCTTAAACCGGGGTGCGGGCATTGTTGGTGCCGCGGCCTCCCGAACCCGCCACGTGTTCGGCAACCCCGGGTCCAGGGACAACGCCGTGCCCATGCCCACCATATCCACCTCGGTCGCCAACACCCGCTCCGCGGTGGCGCGCCGGGTGATCCCACCGGTCACCATGATCGGCATGGGGGCAACCTTAGCGATCTGCTCCGCGAACGTGAGGAAGTACGCCTCCCGATCCAGGGTTCGCTGATTCTTGGCGACCCCCTGCATGGCGGGGCTTTCGTAGGTGCCACCCGACACCTCCACAAGATCTACGCCCAGGTCACCCAGCATGCGGACCACCGCCGTGGCGTCGTCAACATCAAAACCGCCGCGCTGAAAATCCGCCGAATTCAGCTTCACCGCCACCGCGGCACTATCCGGCACGGCAGCCCGAATTCGGG
>CAJZGD010000107.1 GCA_915275065.1 uncultured Corynebacterium sp.
ACCATTTATAAGTTGGATGCCCAAACGTTGGATGTTCTTGCTAAGAATGATCTTGAAGAGGACTATGCGGCTAATGGCATTGCCGTAGATAACAAAGGGCGGGTTTGGGTCACCAATACTGATAATGGCACCATTTCGGTCTACAAGCAGAGTGACCTGACTCATATCAAGACTTTTACCGAGGGCATCGCGGGCGCAGAAAGTATTGTTATCGACAATAAGAACAATCTGGCATATGTTGGCGGCACAGGGGGGCAGATTACCGTCTTGGACATCAATCAAGAAAAGTCAATCGGCACTATTGCATTGGATGACTTCACTGATGTAGCAAGTTTGTCCTATGATGAGCAGACGAACCAATTGATTGCAACTTCAGGTGGTTCTGCTAAGCCGCAGGTTGCGAAGGTTGATCTTTCCAATGGCAAGAAGGTTGACCGCTATGATGTCAAGGGCGCCGATGCTGTTTTGGGTGCTGCGTATGATCCGGTGAGCAAGAACATCTTCGTTGCCACAGGTGAGAGTGTGCTCACGGTGATCAATTCTGAAACCGGGAAGGTAGTTACCACCATTGATACTGGTGCGGGCACTTTAGATGTTCGGTATAACCCGAAGGACAAGCGAGTTTATGCAGTAAATGCTAATGCTGGTACTCTTTCGGCGATTGATCCCGCCACCAATAAGCCGGTTGCCAAGTTGGAAGTAGGTAAAAACCCAGCACACGTAAGTGTTGCTTCTGATGGCACCGTGGCCGTAGTCAACAATGCTTCCAAGGACATTGGTGCAATCGGCCAGTTTGTCGATGAGGTTTATACCTTCAAGTACAATGCGCCGACGCCTCCTCCGCAGCCGAAGCCTTCCACCACTGAGTCCACCAGTGAGAAGCCAACCGAGAAGCCGAAGCCTTCGGAAACCACAACCCCGAAGCCCCCGACCGGCAGCAATGATCTGAGCAGCAAGCTGGGCAAGTACCGCAACATCCTCATTGCGATCTTCTCCGTGCTCGGCCTGACCGGCATCATTGCTGGCGCAGTCGCCGCTATGGCACACGCCAACATGATCCCGAAGGAATGGCTCCCGCAGCAATTCCGGTAAGGAATCAGAACCCAAATGAATTCATGAGCGTCATTTGGTAACTGAAATCAAGGTGTAGCAATGCAAAACCGCATCGCTACACCTTTTTGCTATCGGCTACTTGCAGAGACGCAGCATCAAAAAGCACAGGTAGGGGTAATTGCTCATAGATCAACATCAGGCGTTGAATTTTACACACTCAACCATCCCAATTATCACCAGCACTTCGCAGCAAGGTGCAGAAAACCCACGAAAGCCACCAAACGATTAAACCTTTTATTGGCATAATCCCCAGGGTACTAGGGTCATACATCATCGAAGCTTTATTTAATTATTAGGAAACCAACCCCGCCAGCAAGTGGCGAATCGGAAAGAACATGTCAATTACCTGGTTTTTCGGGAAATTGCCGCACGAAGTACCACCCCCAGGAAACGGAACCACATTTTTCTGGCAGCAGGATAGACTTCAGCACATTATATTCATAGTGTTTGAGCACCAAACGCCCCCATTCCCGCCCAGGCTACTCTGTCTCAGCAGAACTAGGAGTACAATGACGATGCCAGCATAAACCAGGGACAATATCTGCCCTGGCAGCTGACTAGATTTCAAGTTTCACGTGCATTTTGAGCATGTGTAAAAACTGAATCATGGAAAGAGATATGTAAAATATGAACGAAAAGCAAGCACAAACCCTCGGGTGGGTTGCCACTGCAATGTCAGTGATGATGTATGTGTCGTACATCCCACAAATCATGAGCAACCTGAGCGGGCACAAGGGCGATTTTATTCAGCCATCTGTGGCCGCAGTGAACTGTACCTTATGGGTGATCTATGGTTTGTTCAAAAAACAGCGTGACTTGCCGCTGGCTGCGGCCAACATGCCAGGCATCGTCTTTGGCCTGATTGCCGCATCAACCGCACTCCTATAACCACTATCAGATTGTATATTTTTGATGCTTGCCTGCATGCCCCCATGGCCCCCTTACCCTCCGAGACTGTGCCGGGTTTCAGGTGACGTATCTACATAGGCTTCTCCGAATACTGGCTAGCCAGAAACCTGCGTAAACATTCTTATTGAAAACGCACAAATCCGGGATTATCGACTACCGCTTCCACACTTCCCGCCTCACAAGCCGAAAAAACAGCTAGAAGAACAGCGCCTTTGGTTGCCGCCTGATATTTTTGATCAAACTCCTGGGCGAAAACTCAGCCCAAATCACACTCTTATCGGGGCTATCGGTTCCCCCAGTCACCCAGTCACCGGGCGGAATAATCTTATGATCACGACGTATCCGCATGTGAGCTGAACCAGGATTCTCCCCCCTTTAGCCGTCGTAAAGCAAGTAGCACAAACGCCCCCAACAATGATTGCTGGGGGCGAATGCGGATAGTGCTTGAAGTGCTACCGGAAATTACCGGGCCTTCTCGACGATTTCGACGAGCCGGAAATGCTTATCCTTCGACAGCGGCCGGGTTTCCTCGATGCGAACCAGGTCGCCAACACCGGCGATCTCGTTCTCATCGTGCACCTTCACCTTGGAGTTGGTGCGGATGGTCTTACCATACAGTGCGTGCTGTTTCCGGTCTTCCAGCTCCACAACGATGGTTTTCTGCATCTTGTCCGACACCACATAACCGGTGCGAACCTTGCGGGAGCCCTTGGTCTTCTTGTTCACGTTTGCCTCACTCATAATTAAGCCTCAGCTCCCGGAACCACAGACAAGCCCAGCTCGCGCTCACGAATAACCGTGTAGATACGGGCAATGTCGTGCTTGACCGTGCGCAGGCGACGGTTGTTGGTCAACTGGCCGGTGGCGGCCTGGAAGCGCAGGTTAAACAGCTCTTCCTTGGCCTCGGCCAGGCGGTTTTCAAGCTCCTTAGCGCTCAGCTCGCGCAACTCGTGTGCGGGGGTACCGTTAGCCATTAGAACTGGTCCTCCTTCTTGAGAATACGAACCTTGCAGGGGAGTTTCTGGCCGGCGCGGCGCAGTGCTTCTAGAGCCATTTCCTCATTGGGGTAGCTCATTTCAAACAGGATGCGACCTGGTTTGACGTTAGCGATCCACTTTTCCACCGGGCCTTTACCGGAACCCATACGCACGCCGAGCGGCTTTTGGGTCAGGGGGCGGTCCGGGAAAATATTGATCCACACCTTACCGCCACGCTTGACGTGCCGGTTGATGGCGATACGGGCGGATTCGATCTGCCGGTTGGTGATGTAGGCGGGCTCTAGAGCCTGAATCGCGTAATCACCGAAGTTAATGCGGTTACCACCCTTGGAAACGCCATCACGGTGCGGACGGTGCTGCCGGCGGTACTTCACGCGCTTTGGAATAAGCATAGGTGTTAGCCCTCCTGCTTCTGCTCAGCACGCTGACGACGCTGACCGCCACGACGCGGACGTGGGTTGCGGTCACCGCGGCCGCGGCGTTCGGTTGGTGCGTTGAGTTCGCTCTCCCGCCGGTTACCCACGACGTCACCCTTGTAGATCCACACCTTGACGCCGATGCGGCCGAAGGTGGTGTGGGCCTCGTAGGTGCCGTAGTCGATTTCGGCGCGGAGGGTGTGCAGGGGAACGCGACCTTCATGGTAGCGTTCGGTGCGGGACATCTCGGCACCGCCCAGACGACCAGCACACATGACCTTGATGCCCTTGACCTGCGGCTGACGCATGGCGCCTTGGATTGCCTTGCGCATGGCGCGGCGGAAGGCGACACGGTTGGTCAGCTGCTCAGCGATGGACTGGGCCACCAGCTGGGCGTTGGCATCAATGTTCTTGACCTCTAGGATGTTCAGGGCAACCTGCTTGCGGGTGAGCTTTTCCAGCTTCGTGCGCAACCGGTCGGCCTCGGAACCCCGACGGCCAATCACAATGCCGGGGCGGGCGGTGTGGATGTCGATGCGAACCCGGTCGCGGGTGCGTTCGATCACCACGTCGGCAATGCCGGCCCGGTCAAGGTTTTTGGTCAGATAGTCGCGGATTTTGATATCTTCCGCAAGATAATCAGCATATTCTTTATCGGCGAACCAGTGGGACTTCCAGTCGGAAGTAATGCCCAATCGGAGGCCGTGTGGGTGAATTTTTTGGCCCACTATTATGCACCTGCCTTCTGGCTCTCGACAACCACAGTGATGTGGCTGGTGCGCTTACGGATCTGGAATGCCCGACCCTGAGCGCGGGGACGGAAACGACGCATGGTGGGACCCTCGTCGGCGTATGCCTCGGAGATCACCAAGGTCCGCCGGTCCAACCCGTTGTTGTTTTCGGCGTTGGCCGCGGCAGATTGCACTACCTTTGCCACCGGCACCGAAGCATCCTGGGGGGCGTACTTCAAGATGGCGAGGGCTTCCTCGACGGACTTGCCGCGCACCAGGTTGATAACGCGACGGGCCTTCATGGGGGTGACACGGACGAAGCGGGCCGTTGCGCGTGCGCTGTTATCACTCATCGCTTATCGACGTCCCTTCTTCTTCTCTTGGATGTGACCCTTGAAGGTCTTGGTGGGGGCGAACTCACCGAGCTTGTGGCCGACCATGGAGTCGTCTACATACACTGGCACATGCTTCCGGCCGTCATGCACGGCGAAAGTATGCCCAATGAAGTCGGGGAGAATGGTGGAACGACGGGACCAGGTTTTAATGATCTGCTTGGTGCCCTTTTCGTTCTGAGCATCAACCTTTGCGAGGAGGTGCTCATCGACAAACGGGCCCTTCTTAAGGCTACGTGGCATCTTCTCTTACCTCCTCTTAGCGCTTCTTGTTCTTGTTCGAGCGGCGACGCTGAACAATCATGTTATTGCTGTAACGGTTGGGGTTGCGGGTACGACCCTCTTTCTTGCCCCATGGGGACACAGGGTGACGACCACCCGAGGTCTTACCTTCACCACCGCCATGCGGGTGGTCAACGGGGTTCATGACCACGCCACGCACGGTCGGGCGAACGCCCTTCCAGCGCATACGGCCGGCTTTACCCCAACGAATATTGATTTGATCGGCATTGCCGACCTCACCAACGGTTGCCCGGCACCGGATATCCACGCGGCGGATTTCCGAGGAGGGCATGCGCAGCACCGCATAATTACCGGCTTTACCCAGCAGCTGGATGGAAGAACCAGCGGAGCGGGCCAGCTTAGCGCCGGCACCCGGCTTGAGTTCCACGCAGTGGATGAGGGTACCAGCGGGGATGTTGCGCAACGGCAGGTTGTTGCCAACCTTAATGTCAGCGTTCGGACCGGCCTCCAGCATTTGGCCCTGGTACAGGCCCTTGGGGGCAACAATGTACCGCTTTTCACCATCAATGTAGTGCAGCAACGCAATGTTGGCGGTGCGGTTCGGATCGTACTCGATGTGAGCGACCTTGGCCGGGATGCCGTCTTTGTCGTTGCGACGGAAGTCGATGATGCGGTAACGACGCTTATGTCCGCCACCCTTGTGGCGCACAGTGATGTGGCCGTGAACGTTACGGCCACCCTTCTTGGGCAGGGGGCGCACCAGGGATTTCTCCGGCTTCGAGCGAGTGATCTCCTCGAACATGGACACGGAGCTCTGGCGGCGACCTGGGGTTGTCGGCTTATATTTACGAATAGCCATAGTTTTTCCTTATACCTCGACCTTCTTCTTATGCAGCGGAGCCGCCGAAGACGTCGATGGGATCGCTGCCCTCACGAAGCGTCACGTAGGCACGCTTGGTTGCCTTACGGGTACCGTAGCCGCCGGTGCGAGTGCGCTTGCGCTTGCCCTCACGGTTCACGGTATTCACGGAAGCAACCTGCACGCCGAAGATCTGCTCGATGGCAATCTTGATTTCGGTCTTATTAGCGGTCTTGGCGACGAAGAACACATAAGTGTTCTCCTCCATCAGACCATAAGATTTTTCCGAAACAACCGGGGCAAGAATAATGTCACGGGGGTTGGGAATCTTAGCCATTGGTTCTCTATCCTTCCTCGTTAAGCCTTCTCGGCCGCAGCGGTCGTACGGGCGATAAAGGCGTTCAGAGCCTCGACCGAGAACACGACGTCATCAGAGTAGAGGACATCGTAGGTGTTCAACTGGTCCTGGTAGCGGATGGTCACGCCTGGCAGATTACGGGCGCTCAAGCGCGAGGTAGCGTCGTCCCGACCCACAACAAACAGAATCTTCTTGCGGTCGGTCAGGCGCGACAAAAACGCGAGAGCTGACTTCGTCGAAGGCTTTTGACCAGCGACCAATTCATCGACCACGTGGATGCGTGCGTGACGAGCACGGTCCGACAGTGCGCCGTAGAGTGCGGCCTTGATCATTTTCTTCGGGGTGCGCTGGCTGTAATTCCGCGGCTTGGGGCCGTGGGAAATGCCGCCACCGGTGAAGTGGGGTGCCCGGATAGAGCCCTGACGAGCCCGGCCGGTGCCCTTTTGGCGGAATGGCTTTTTGCCACCGCCGCGCACTTCACCACGAGTCTTGGTGGAGTGGGTGCCTTGACGCCGGGCAGCCAACTGGGCGTTGACAACCTGGTGCAAAAGCGAAATGGAAACTTCACGATCGAAGATTTCAGCAGGTAGTTCTACCTGGCCGGCAGTGCTACCAGCAGCGGTTTGGACATCTAGTGTTAGATGGCTCATGCGCGGTTACCACCCTTCACTGCGGTTTTCACGGTAACGATGCCGCCCCGGTTGCCGGGGATCGCACCCTTAATAAGGATGAGGTTGGCATCGGCGTCAATCTTTTGAATCTTCAGGTTCTGGGTAGTGACGCGATCCTGACCCATGCGGCCAGCCATGCGCTTGCCTTTGAACACACGACCCGGGGTAGCACAAGCACCAATGCCACCAACACGGCGGTGGGATGCTTGGTTACCATGGCCTGCGCCCTGACCGGCAAAGCCGTGGCGTTTCATGCCGCCGGCAAAACCTTTACCCTTGGTAATGCCAGTCACATCGACGAACGTAATGCCGTCGAAAATGTTTGCGGTGATTTCCTGGCCGAGTTCGTAGCCGGAAACATCATCCATACGGATTTCCGCCACGTGCCGCCGGGGGGTAACACCAGCTTTGTTGAAGTGACCCGCCTGGGGCTTTTTCACCTTGCGAGGGTCAATGTCGCCGTAGGCGATTTGAATGGCGGTGTAGCCATCGGTTTCTTGGGTACGAATCTGGGTGATCACGCATGGACCAGCCTCAACGACGGTTACCGGAACAACATGGTTGTTCTCGTCGAAGATCTGAGTCATGCCAAGTTTCTTGCCCAGAAGGCCCTTGATCTCAGTTTCACTCATTATTTGTTCTCCGCTGCCAAAAGTGTCGTCGATTACGCAATATTCACGTCGACGCTGGCCGGAAGATCGATGCGCATGAGTGCGTCAACCGTCTTCGGCGTCGGGTCGAGGATGTCGATCAAGCGCTTATGTGTGCGCATCTCGAAGTGCTCGCGAGAATCCTTGTACTTGTGGGGAGAACGAATAACGGCATATACGTTCTTTTCGGTTGGCAGTGGCACCGGGCCAACAACACGTGCGCCCGTACGGGTCACAGTTTCAACGATTTTACGTGCAGATACGTCAATCGCCTCGTGATCGTAGGCCTTCAGCCGAATGCGGATCTTTTGTCCCGCCACGCTTATCCTCTTCCTCGCTCGTCCCACATCACACTGTGATTGGTGGGAATCGCTTCATTGTTACTCTATAACGTTGTCCGGTACCGGTTCCGGTCATGGCGCAACGTCAGCCTGTTACTCGACTTGAAATTCGGACAGCGGCAAAGCAAATTCACCACTGTCAGAAATGTCACGCCATGAAGAAGATCGCGTGATCGCTTCATAACACATACTGCCGCTGTTCATTTGCCATGCCCGTGCCCAATTCCGGGTCATGTTTGCTTTACCATGGCAAACGCCGTGTTAAAGCAACCCGAACATTTAAACACGAAGCTGCTACTTAATGCAAGTCGCCCATGCATGACGACGATCCGATCGGACATTGGGGCCGAAAATCAATCAAAAAGCTACCCCCATATGTGCGGAGAAATAGAGATTTTATTCACTTAAAATTAGCGTTTCGGGAAGATTATCAACCCCGTTAGCGGCTCTTTTTGCCGCGAGGTTGCGTCGACAAGCCTCCGCAGTGCACGACATGCCAATTGTGACTTAGACAACTCACCAGGTATCCTAGCGATGAAACCCACAGGAACTTGTCTATTTAAAGAATCCACGGAGAACCCAGACATGGTCATGTATTTGGTAAGAAAAACTTTGAGCTGGACGCTCGTGGTTTTCCTGGCAACCAATCTCACGTTCTTCCTGGCATCTAGCTTTCTAGACCCCAGGTCGAATTACCAAGGCAGGCGCCCACCGCTCACGCCCGAGCAGATAACGAGCCTGCTAGAACCCTATAATCTCAACCCTGAAACACCCATATTGGAAAGATGGTGGACCTGGCTCACCAATATTTTGCTGCACTGGGATTGGGGAAAATCCCCCATCGGCGAGTCGGTGAACGAACAGATTTCCTACCGCATCTGGGTCTCGGCCCAGCTCCTCTTGCTCGCCACAATCCTCTCCATCATCTTGGGCATTGCGGTCGGCGTGTACACCGCCTCCCGCCACTA
>CAJZGD010000108.1 GCA_915275065.1 uncultured Corynebacterium sp.
CACGGCAAGGCGGGCGGATCTGATTTTAGTGGTGTCAGATGGCGTCATTATGGAATCAGGAACCCACGAATTATTACTTTCTTTTGGGGGTAGCTATGCCACAATGTGGCGGGGTAATACGCCCTAAATTCGCAGCGTATTCTTTCAATGTGAAATGCAACATACTGAATCCAGATTTTACTTTAGAATCAATTACAGCTGACGGGTACGAAACCGTTAGCCTAGATTGAGCTAGTACAACGAGTGAATATTTAAACAAGACTGTCGCAAAGAAATGAGGCGAGCACTTGCCGTGAGCAATGCGAGTACTTTCGGGCAAAATCAATGGTTGGTTGATGAAATGTTCCAGCAGTTCCAAAGGGATCCCCAGTCGGTAGATCCCGAGTGGCGGGAGCTTTTCGAGACCACCGGCACGCCAAGCAAATCCACTACACCTAATACCAATCCCTTCAAGCAACAGCAACCACCGGTCACGCCCCGCCAACCGCAGGCCCAGCAGGCCACCAACCAGGCAAGTCAGGCCAGTTCGGTGCAGCAGCTGGACCCCACGGAGGTAGCAACCAAGGCAGATCATCATCATATTGATGAGGCCAATAAAGAAGAAAAGCGAGAGGCCGACGCCAAGAAGCTCCAGCAGTCCCCCTTGGGTCGCGTCGCAAAGCTACCGACTGCCGGCGAGAAAACCCTCAAGGGCGTGTATAAAGCCATCGCGAAAAACATGGATGAGTCGCTGGAGATTCCCACGGCCACCTCGGTCCGGGACATGCCGGTCAAACTCATGTTCGAAAACCGGGCGATCATTAATGAGCATATGCAGCGCACGCACGGCGGTAAGGTGTCGTTTACGCATATCATCGGCTATGCGCTGGTCAAGGCGCTCATGGCCCACCCGGATCTGAATAATCATTACGACGTGATAAATGGCAAGCCGACGGTCATCACCCCGGAACACATCAACCTGGGGTTAGCGATCGACCTGCCGCAAAAGGACGGCACCCGCGCCCTCGTGGTGGCGGCCATTAAGGAGTGCGAGACCCTCGACTTTAAACAGTTTGTCGAAAAATATGAGGACATTGTGCGCCGGAGCCGGAAAAACCAGCTGACGCTGGATGATTTCGCCGGTGTTACGGTATCTCTCACGAACCCGGGCGGTATTGGCACCCGCCACTCGGTGCCGCGACTCACCAAGGGGCAGGGCACGATCATTGGCGTGGGTGCCATGGATTATCCGGCGGAATTTGCCGGGGCTTCGCAGGACCGTCTGGCCGAGCTGGGCGTGGGCAAGCTGGTCACGATCACCTCCACATATGATCACCGGATTATTCAGGGGGCGGAATCCGGCGAGTTTTTGCGCACCCTGAGCCAACTCTTTGTTGATGATGCGTTTTGGGATGACGTGTTTGCCGACATGCACATCCCTTATACGCCCATGCGTTGGTCGCAGGATCTTCCGAACACCGGTTTGGATAAAAACACCCGGGTCATGCAGCTCATTCAGGCGTACCGGTCCCGCGGCCACCTCATTGCCGACGTCAACCCAATCCATTGGGTCCAGCCGGGCATGCCGGTCCCCGAACACTCCGACCTCAACATTGAGTCCCATGGCCTCACCATTTGGGACCTGGACCGTCGCTTCCACGTGGGTGGTTTCGTGGGTCGCGAAACCATGACCCTGCGTGAGGTTTTGACGAAACTCCGCAACGCCTACACGCACAAGGTTGGTTCGGAATACACCCATATCCTGGACCGGGATGAACGCACCTGGCTGCAGAATCGCCTGGAAGACGGCATGCCCAAGCCCACCCCGGCGGAGCAAAAATTCATTATGCAGCAGTTGAACTCCGCAGAGGCGTTCGAAAACTTCCTGCAAACCAAGTATGTGGGCCAAAAACGATTCTCGCTGGAGGGCGCCGAGTCGCTCATTCCGCTCATGGACTCCGCTATCGACACCGCCGCAGGTCAGGGCCTGGACGAGGTGGTTATCGGCATGCCGCACCGGGGCCGGTTGAATGTGCTCTTTAATATTGTGGCGAAACCATTGGCCACGATCTTTAACGAGTTCGAAGGCCACATTGAGCCCAAGGCAGCCGGCGGTTCGGGCGACGTGAAATACCACCTGGGTTCCGAGGGCACGCACCTGCAGATGTTCGGTGATGGTGAAATCAAGGTGACGCTCACCGCTAACCCGTCGCACCTGGAAGCAGTCAACCCGGTCATGGAGGGCATCGCCCGAGCCAAGCAAGACATGCTGGACAAGGGCAAGAGTGGGTACACGGTCATGCCGCTATTGCTGCACGGTGATGCGGCATTCGCCGGCCTAGGTATCGTGCCCGAAACCATTAACTTGGCGCAATTGCGGGGCTATACCGTGGGCGGCACCGTACACATTGTGGTGAACAATCAAATCGGCTTTACCACTACCCCCGATTCGGGGCGATCGAGCCACTATGCAACGGACTTAGCAAAGGCATTTGGCTGCCCCGTCTTCCACGTCAATGGCGACGATCCCGAAGCCGTCGTATGGGTCGGCAAACTCGCTACCGAGTATCGGCGGCGGTTCGGCAAAGACGTCTTTATCGACATGATTGCCTATCGACGCCGCGGGCACAACGAAGCCGACGACCCGTCAATGACCCAGCCCAAGATGTACGAGCTTATCGACGGTCGCAAGACCGTGCGTGAGCAATACACCGAGGACCTCCTTGGCCGTGGCGACCTGACCAAGGAAGATGCCGAAAAGATCGCCCGCGACTTCCACGACCAAATGGAATCGGTGTTCAACGAGATCAAAAACTCGGAGAAAAAGGCCTTTACCCAGCAGGAAGGCATCACCGCCGCTCAGGAAATCCCGCACGGCCTCAAGACCAATATCACCCGGGAAGAACTGGAAGAAATCGGCCAGGCCTACGCCACCCCACCGGAGGGCTTCACCTTCCACCCGCGGGTAGCTCCTGTTGCGAAGAAACGCCTGGAGTCCGTCACCAAGGGCGGTATCGACTGGGGTTGGGGCGAGCTCATCGCGTTCTCCTCCCTGGCAAACCAGGGCAAACTGGTGCGGCTGGCTGGCGAAGACTCCCGGCGCGGCACATTCACCCAACGGCACGCCGTCGTCTACGACCCCAACACAGGCGAAGAGTTTAATAGCCTTAACGAATTAGCTGAGGCGAATGGGAACGGTGGCAAACTGCTGGTTTATAACTCTGCCCTAACAGAATATGCGGGTATGGGTTTTGAATACGGTTATTCGGTGGGGAACCAGGACGCCGTGGTGGCGTGGGAGGCCCAGTTTGGTGACTTCGCCAATGGCGCCCAAACCATCATTGACGAATATGTGTCCTCTGGGGAAACCAAGTGGGGCCAGGAGTCTTCCCTGATTCTGCTGCTCCCTCATGGTTATGAGGGCCAGGGCCCGGACCACTCGTCGGCCCGGATCGAACGGTATCTGCAAATGTGCGCCGAGGGCAGCATGACGGTGGCGCAGCCCACCACCCCGGCGAACCATTTCCACCTGCTGCGCCGGCACGCCTTGGGTAATTTGAAGCGGCCACTGGTGGTGTTTACTCCGAAGTCGATGCTGCGTATGAAGGCGGCCACGAGTTCGGTGGCGGAGTTCACCGAGGTCACGAAGTTCCAGTCGGTCATTAATGATCCCCGGTTTGTGGATCATAAGGGCACGGTTGTGGGCGACCCGAATAAGGTGAAGACCATTATGTTGGTGTCCGGCAAGTTGTATTACGAGCTGGCCAAGCGTGCGGAGAAGGAACACCGGGATGATGTGGCCATCGTCCGCCTGGAGATGCTGTATCCGTTGCCGTTTAATCGGCTGCGGGAGGCGTTTGCGTTGTATCCGAATGCGACGGAGATTCGGTTCTGCCAGGATGAGCCGGCAAACCAGGGCCCGTGGACGTTTGTGAACGAGCATTTGCCGAATTTCATCCCGGATTTGTTGCCGCTGAAGCGAGTGTCGCGTCGGGCACAGGCGTCGACGGCCACCGGCTTGTCGAAGGTGCATGCCGTGGAGCAGGCCGCCTTACTGGATGAGGCGTTTGCCCAGTGAGGGGCCACGGTATCGCAGCCGCAATCTGAGCTGCGACCCGAGCTGCCGCAGCGGCAGCGCCGGTTGCTTGATCTTACTGGTCAGCACCCGGATGGTGCGCGGCCGGCGCCGAGGATGTCTGAGGTATCCCGGTGGTGGCTGATGATTACGCGCCTGGTGCGAGGGCAGTAATCCATGAAGGCTTGTCGACGTTTCCCCTTGGGGCGTCGACAAGCCTCATTCTTTTTGCCTAATGTGTTTGGCGCATGACCTCTTGATATTGGGTGTTTTCTTTCACGTGGTGTGGGTAGAGTGAGGGTAAAAGTGCCTATTGCCTATTGGAAATCTGTGTGAGAAACCATGATTGCCGACATATTTCGGATTCTCGGCGCGCTTTATTGGGTGCCCGCCTACCAGCGGGGATATTATGCCCGGGAATGGTACTGGTGGTTCCGCGCCGCCCATAGTGATGAGGAGCGGGCGCGGGTGGCGGCGAGTGCCGTGATGACGGCGCATGAGCTGTGCCCCCTGGATCCTCGGGTAAGACAGGAGCGTTGTCGGAAGAACCGCATTCTATTTCTCACTTATGCTGCGGCGTTGCTGTTTTTCATTATCATAGGCGGGCTCATGCCGATTGAAGACTCCATAGTTCTGCTCTTATTCCTTATCCCGTGTGTGTTACCGCCCCTGATCTTGATGAGATTTCTGCTCCACAGTGACCGGCACCGTCGAGGCTATCAGGGCATGGTGACAAGTGGTGTTGGTGGGATAGTGTGTTTTGAAGTCGCATGGTGTGGGGTGATGGGTGGCATCAATCCGTGGCTGTCAAAGATTCCCGACATGGTTTCTATAGCCATTGCGCTGGTTGTTTTTGTGTGCCCGGTGTTTTTGGCGCTGTTCATAATGAGCGCCACACAAAATTTTGGGTCCAAACCACCCCCACCCACGTACCCGGACCCACCGTTCCCACCGATCCCGTCATTCCCGCCCCTGCCACCAAAGACACCGCAGGTGCCGCCGGGGCATTAGGTTAGGAGTTTTGTTTCTTGCCGTCAACGGGGTCTTTTTGTTGGTTTTTGTTCACGAATTGGACACTGTTGTCGTCGAGGAATTGGGACACGACCTCGCTGGGGTTTTTCCCTTCCCGGCTTTTCTCCACTAGTTTTTCTAGTTTTTCGGTGGTGAGAATGCCCGACACCACGTTGAGGGCGCCGCGTTCATCCCGGTCCAAGACCGGGTTGCGGTAAATCGGGATGATGTGTTGGGGGATGTCGGATTCTTCTTCCGCGCAGCCTAGGGCATTGGTCGGGTCGGTGCCGTTGAGGTTGCCGCCCAGCGACCCCATGACGGCCTGGTACACCTCCTCCCGGCGGTCGCCGGAGTTGATGTCTACTTTTTTGGTGGTGTCGGAGTATTTTTTCTCTAACTGCCGGGCCTTGTCACCATTGATGTAGTGCAGGATTCGGCCGGCGCAGGAGATGTAAATGTCGGCGTTGCCCTGCCGGAGGCGTTCAATACTGTGTTTCACCCCCAGGCTTTCCATGTTGATGACCGCTGGCCGGCCATGCCGATCCAGGCCCTGTTTATAGAGTTCGCCGAGCACCACCTGTTCCATCGAGTTGGCGCGGACGGCGATTTCTACAATTTTTTCACTGTCGGTGAATGTGTCGGCGGTGGGTTCGAATCGTTCGAAGTTGGTGTAGCTTATGAAAATGAGGAGCAAGACCAGGGTGGGGACGGTGATTTTCAGAATGGTGCTACGCATGGTGGGTTCTGGCTCCTAGGAAACGAATATGTCAGCGCCTCATATTCTAATGCCCGGCGGCGACGAACTCGCTAATCAGGTCGCGGGCTTGCGGGGCTGAGTGGGGGTCGCACAGCACGTCGTAACGCCCGGCAACGATGTGGGTGGCGGAGGAAAAATCGCGGCGACCGCCCTGCATGGCGTAGGAAACGCTGGCGGTGACAACGGAAAACACTATGCCCATGCCCACGCCAAGAATGATGGAGCCCAGCCAATTAGCGCCGTCCATGATTCCTAATAGTAGGCCGAAGAATAACCCTAGCCAGCTGCCGGAGACAATACCGTTGAGAATCACCCGGGGCCAGGTGAGCCTGCCGGTCACCCGTTCAACTTCCATGAGGTCAAGCCCCACAATGGTTATGTTGGACACATCGAATTGTTTATCGGAAAGCATGTCTACCGCGGCCTGGGCTTTATCATATGTGCTAAACGAGCCGACGGGCCAGCCTGCGGGGCGGGGGCGGGATTCTGCTGGTTGCGGGGGCATTGCATGATCCTTTCCATCATTATGGTGGTGGGTGGGGGTAAATTTTTGGTTTCAGGTTTATGGGGGTTACTTTGTGTAACGTTACTGCGGTAGCGGTTGTTCCCTGAGGATAATGCGCAAAAACACCGATTGAAAAGTTCGCTACCGGCTGCGTTACACTCTACAACTATGAGTGAAGTGACTCGGGTGTATGCGGGACGGCTTGCGGGCATGGTGGTGCGGGGGCCGGAAACAGATGTGATTGGCCGGGTGCGGGACGTGGTGGTGAATGTGCGGCCGGCCGGGCACCAATCCCGCGTGCTGGGGTTGGTGGTGGAAATGATGAATAAGCGCCGCATTTTCCTGCCCATGTTGCGTATCGCCTCTATCGACCCGCACGAAATCATGCTGGTGTCGGGGTCCGTTTCGTTGCGGGCGTTCAAACCCCGCACCGGTGAGCTCACGATCATGGGGGACATTATTGGGGCGAAGGTGCAGGTGGATGACCCGGATTTGCCGAAAATCCATGCGAAACCCGTCGAGGTGGCCGACATTGAGATTGAGCGCACCCGCACCCGCGATTGGGCGATCAGTGCGGTGGCGGTCATGAGCGAGCGGGCAAAATTTGGCCGCCGCACCGAAATACTCATCGCATCGTGGAAACATGTGCATGGCATTACCGCCGCCGGGGTGGGGATTTCCGACGCGGCCGCCGAACTGCTCGCCGAGTTCGAAGACATGCGGCCCGCCGACGTCGCCACCGCCTTATACCAGCTTCCCGAATCGCAGCGGCATAGTGTTGCCAGCGAGTTTGACGACGAGCGCCTCGCGGACATTCTTCAAGAAATGAGCGAGGACCGTCAAGCGGAACTGTTAGAAACCCTAGGCATTGAACGGGCCGCCGAGATTTTAGAGGAAATGGACCCGGATGATGCCGCCGACCTGCTGTTCGAACTCGACGACCAGAAAGCCGACGTGCTGCTCGAACTCATGGACCCGGAGGAGTCCGCACCGGTGCGGCGGCTCATGAGTTTCAGCCCGGACACGGTGGGGGCGCTCATGACCACCGAACCACTCATTTTGGATGCGCAAACCACCGTTGCCGAGGCGTTGGCGCACGCCGCCAACCCGGATCTGCCCACGTCACTGGCGTCTATGGTGTTTGTGGCCCGGCCACCCACAGCCACCCCGACCGGCAAGTTTTTAGGGTGTGTGCATTTGCAGAAGCTCCTGCGGGTGCCGCCGTCAACACTGGTGTCGGCGGCCCTCGACCCGGAGCTACCCCCACTCTATGCTGATGATTCCCAAGAAACCGCGGCCCGGTATTTCGCTACTTATAATCTAGTGTGTGGCCCGGTCATTGATAATGATGGGCATTTATTGGGTGCGGTGGCGGTGGATGATCTCCTCGATCACCTGCTGCCTGATGATTGGCGTGATACCGGCATCCGACCGCGCGGCGAAGAAAAATAAGGAATAAGCGACGGCACGTCCCCAAAAATGTGAGGAGTAGACGCATATGGCTGATCTCGACACCCCCCGGCTCAGCGGTAAGAAAACCTATTTCCGGCTTGACGACGACACTGTGGGCGCCTATGCGGAAAAGGTGGCCCGGTTTTTCGGAACCGGCCGCTATCTCATGTGGCAAACCGTGTTCGTGACCGTGTGGGTGTTATTAAACCTGGGCGCCACCTGGTGGAAGTGGGATCCTTACCCGTTTATCCTGCTGAATTTGGCGTTTTCCACCCAGGCCGCCTACGCCGCCCCCCTGATTCTGCTGGCCCAAAACCGACAGGAGGACCGGGACCGTATTTCACTGAACGAGGATCGCCGGCGGGCGTTCGAAACCAAATCAAACACGGAATTCATCACCAGGGAACTCACCGGCCTGCGGCTGGCCATCGGAGAGGTTGTCACCCGGGATTATTTACGCCACGAACTCGATGATCTGCGCACCATGATGGAACGCAGGGAGAACAATTCTGTTCATACGGGAATCTATAATATTCACCGACGCATCCAGCTCCTCTATGGCAGTGCATACGGCGTGCAGATTTCAACGCCGAAGGGGGGCGGTACGCTCGTTGAAATGGTGCTTCCGGTGAAGCGCGGGAAGGGAGATGAGGATGATGCGGCGTATTCTCATCGTTGAGGACGAAGAGATCATTCGCCAGGGGCTTGTCTGTACGATCGACTGGCTCAGCATGGACTGCGTTGTCGTAGGCGATGCGCCCGACGGCAAGGCAGGGCTGGAACT
>CAJZGD010000109.1 GCA_915275065.1 uncultured Corynebacterium sp.
GTATTCGTGCCGGGCGAGTTCTTGCTATGTCAAGTCTTATTGCGGTTTAGGACATTTTATTGAGGGCGTTCGCCATCTTGGACTTCTTGTTGGCACCATTATTGCGGTGGAACACGCCCTTGGTGACAGCCTTGTCCATAGCGCGGGAAGCAACACGCAGCTGAGCTTCGGCAGCAGCCTTATCTCCGCTGGCCACGGCCTCACGGAACTTACGGATCTCGGTGCGCACAGCAGAGCGGATGGCTTGGTTACGCTGACGGCGCTTTTCGTTGGTGAGTACCCGCTTCTTCTGGGACTTAATATTTGCCATAATAATCTACCTCTTGGGTCTTGATGGAAGACCACCTGGGCATACAATACCTCAACCCCAAGGTCCTGGTTGATTCTGCCTAGGTGTGCGTTGCATTGGGCAACGAGGAACTAGCCTAGCAGGAACCCCCAGCTAATTCCAACCATATTCGTTCCGCAGACGGCTGGCGATCCTGTTGAATCGACCCAGGGGGATCACAGCCCCTTGGCGGCGAATGGCAGTTTCCGCCACCTTGATGACCTTATCGAGTCGCAGCCAGGAGCGACGGCCCTGCTCATCCCAGGGACCTGACCCAATATCTAACCATTTTTCGTCGTTGGCATGTTCCGGGTTGGGCGAGGTGATGAGCCCCAGCACATGGTCGCCAGTGCGGCCGATCACGACGAGGGCACGCTCCGTGAACTTCGGAGCGGTGTCATCAGTGGTGATTATTGTTTCGTCATTGGGGTCCACATCCTGGTTGGGCACCCAGAACCAGACGACCTCACCGGGATCAACTTGGCCATCCATATTGGGGGCATAGAAGATATTGCGGGGAAAGGAATCGCTGGTGCATACGGTGAAGTCGCAGGTAAAAGGCCTATCTGCTTTGGTTGGTTCGATGCCTTGCAAACCTAACCTAGAGTACAGCATGTCGAGACCTTCGTCGAGCGCACCCGTATGATCGCGACGGAATGACTCCAACACCTTGTCCAGCCAGCGTTTGGGCTTTTTCTGGTCAGCGGGCTTCGGCTGATGAAGAATGTGCCGGTGCCCGCTTTCTTGACGCCGTAGCTTCATGGTCAACACTCTAGTCACTTCCCACTGTAGTTATTAGGATTCGCGCCTTAATGCGTGGTTTGTTATTAGATTTACACTTTAATTATACATCGGCCCATAGGGATTTATCCAAGGGGGGCTGCAATTTTGCTTTCAATTTTTAGGGGTATCTCAGCGTTCGTTAAAGGTGGTCGCGGCGGTATGGAGCAGTGGAAATAGCATGGTTCTCTCTCGTGAAACATTGGGTCACACCCACTTTAATAAGTGATATGATTAACATTTATGTAGTGAGATTTATAATTTCTATGATTGCTACCACATTATTGAATCGGCAGGAGCGAATCACGGTGCGGTACGACGCGAAAAAGCGTTCTGGAAACCGTCTACTCATGCGGTAATGTGAGGGGGATTTCAAGGAGAAAGAGGGATTATGGCCAAAAATTTCGCAGAAACAACGTTTACTGACCTGGAGCATATTCGGAATTTCTGTATCATTGCCCACATTGACCACGGGAAATCCACCTTAGCGGACCGTATTTTGCAATATTCCAATGTGGTGGATGCGCGGGATATGCGCGACCAATACCTCGATAATATGGATATCGAGCGTGAGCGGGGCATTACCATTAAGGCCCAAAACGTGCGGCTGCCTTGGGTGCCCCGCACTGGCCCGCATAAGGGGCAAGAGATTGTCATGCAGATGATCGACACCCCCGGCCACGTGGATTTTACCTACGAGGTTTCTCGGGCGCTCGAAGCCTGCGAGGGGGCAATTTTGCTTGTCGACGCAGCTCAAGGCATTGAGGCGCAAACCCTGGCTAACCTCTATCTGGCCATGGAAAATGACCTCGAAATCATTCCCGTTCTCAATAAGATCGACCTGCCGGCCGCAGATCCCGAAAAATACTCCCTCGAAATCGCCCACATTATTGGTTGCGAACCCGAGGATGTGCTGCGGGTTTCCGGCAAAACCGGTGAAGGTGTTGAGGCGCTATTAGATAAGGTAGTCGAGCTTGTGCCCCCGCCCACCACCGACCACCCCATGGACGCGCCCGCCCGTGCCATGATCTTCGACTCGGTCTACGACACCTATCGGGGTGTGGTCACCTATATCCGCATGATTGACGGCAAGCTCACCCCGCGCCAAAAAATCAAGATGATGTCCACCGGTGCCGTTCACGAGCTGCTAGAGATCGGCATTGTCTCGCCCACCCCCAAGAAGTGTGAGGGGCTGGGGCCCGGTGAGGTGGGATATCTCATCACCGGCGTGAAAGACGTGCGGCAATCCAAGGTGGGTGACACCGTGACCTGGTCCAGCAAGGGTGCGACCGAGCCGCTTCAGGGCTATGAGGACCCCAAACCCATGGTGTACTCCGGGCTATTTCCCATCTCCCAGGCCGATTTCCCGGACCTGCGGGATGCCCTAGAGAAGCTACAACTCAACGACGCCTCCCTCACCTATGAGCCAGAGACCTCGGTGGCATTGGGCTTCGGGTTCCGCTGCGGTTTCTTGGGGCTACTCCACATGGAAATCACCCGCGACCGACTCGAACGAGAGTTCGGTTTGGATCTGATTTCGACCGCGCCATCGGTGTCCTACCGGGTGGTTGCCGAGGACGGTTCGCACACGCACGTCCATAACCCCTCCGATTGGCCGGGTGGCAAGCTTCGGGAGGTGTGGGAGCCCATCGTCAAGACCACGATCATTGTGCCAAGCGAGTTCGTGGGTAGCACCATGGAGCTGTGTCAGTCGAAACGCGGCCAGATGGGGGGCATGGACTATCTTTCCGAGGATCGGGTTGAGCTGCGCTACACCATGCCGTTAGGCGAAATTATTTTCGATTTCTTTGATGCGCTCAAGTCCCGCACCAAGGGGTATGCGTCCCTCAACTACGAGGAGGCAGGGGAGCAGGAGTCGAACCTGGTCAAGGTGGATATCCTACTCAATGGTGATCCGGTGGATGCGTTTTCGGCGATCGTGCACCGGGATTCGGCCCAATGGTATGGCAATAAGATGACCAAGAAACTCAAGGAGCTGATCCCGCGTCAACAGTTTGAGGTGCCAATCCAGGCTGCCATCGGCTCGAAAATCATCGCCCGGGAGAACATTCGGGCGGTGCGCAAAGACGTGCTGGCCAAGTGCTATGGCGGTGACATTTCCCGAAAGCGGAAGCTTTTGGAAAAGCAGAAGGAAGGCAAGAAGCGCATGAAGTCGCTGGGATCGGTGTCGGTGCCCCAGGAAGCCTTCGTGGCGGCCCTGTCGACCGACGACAATAACAAGAAGTAGGCGTCACCGCCCAGCGTTTTTCACCCCCTTTGCTACCCCTGTCATTTCTCAGGATGGGGCTAGCGGGGGGATTTTTAGGGGGTGGGGCCAATGAAACCTAGGTGAGATTTACATGGGTTTGAGATGAAATAATCTTGGTGAAAAATTGGGATATTTTCAGCTTTATTGGGGAAAATCTGCCGGATTTATTCGTGATTGGCAAGAGGGGTCGGGGTTTACCGATGGCGGCAATTCGAAACAAAAACCCCCTATTTTGGGGGTAATATAAGTGATGCTGGGGCCGCATACCGCTCGCGCGAAACGTCGAAAACGGGTGCGAATGATGATGCCTCGGCCCCTGCCGTGGGCGTCGGCAAGCTTATATTTCGTCGAGCCAGTCGGTGAGGGCCTTCGCTAATGCCTGCGCCTGGTGGATAGCCATGCCTAGCTGCGTATCACGGGCAAATAACCCCAGCACTAGGTGGCCGACCGGCGGGTGCTCAATCCTAGCCATGCCTAGGAACTCGGAGTTTGGTAATTCAACGGCGACGACGGTTTCTTGCAGGTCACTTTTGAGCGGGTCAATCACCTGGGCCTGAGCCAGGGACACACTCAACATGGAGGCGTTTAATGCCGCCATGCGGGATGCATCATCGGGCGAGTTAAAACCGATCGAGGCGACGTGAATGCCGTCCCCGGTGCCCAAGATAATTGAGTGTATTCCCTGGTACTGGTTGCGCAAATGCGACAGCAGCGGCAGAGCTGCTGCCGCAATGTCATTTGCGCCAAAGTCACGCCCACGCACCCGCCGGTGTCGAGCAATGAATTCGTCTGTCATGAGTTACTCCTGATAGCGAGTTCCACCACCCGGGCCACATCTTCACGAATTCTGGGATCCGCTACGACAACTGGAGTGGGCGGCATGATCGGGATGGGCGGCATTCCCGGGGGCACCACAAGGGGTGCAGCACCGGCAATAGCACCATCGCCTAGATCAACTTTAGCCAATTGCTCAGTCAGCAACGTCTTCGTCATGGAGGTGATAGTGGCTTCGTCGATTTCAACGAAGTTCAGGGCAATACATAGTCGCCCCTTTTTCAGGGGGGTTTTCACCTCTGGAATCCACTGCTCCAACTGTTCTTCGATCAGGGTGGGGTCACCATACAGCCACAGCACCACACCTGCCTCCGGGTTATTCAGTGCCGCCCGGGTGGATTCGAATCGGTCCTGGCCAGCCGTGCCAAACAGGCCGATTTCGGTGCCGTCATCTCGTTTCCAAATGCCGTAGTCGATGCCCACGGTTGTGGTGGTCTTCCACCTAGGGATGAATTCGTCGTTTTCGGATCCCTTGACTTCCGTCATAATGGGAAGCACGGTGGACAAGGTTTCGACGCAGGTGGTTTTACCCACCCCGACGGGCCCCACGAAAACCACACCTTTCGTGGTAGGGGAGCCGATGATTGCATCCTGGGGCACGGAATGATAGGGGTCCAGGTCGAGAACGTCGAGTTCTTCGATCTTGCCATGACGCCGTCTGCGGAAGGAGTTCGATTGCATTGTCTTAATAATTTCCTAATCCGAATTTGATTTGACCCAATATCTTAAGTATTGATTAAGTAGCCTAGGTTGTCTAATCTGAAATCTAATCGGGTTCACCCGATTGGCGCGAGCTGGTTTTCCCACTATAGAAAATATAGCGAACGTTGAAACAGGTCCGAATCGAAAAGGAATTGGCGAATATGTCCCAACAAGATCATCTTAATAACTTCTTGAATAACCTCGCAGAGGATATTTCTGGCTTCATTGGTGCTTCGGTCGTAGACCTGGGTACGGGCATGTCTTTGGCCTCGGTTGCCCGGGTGGCAAACTTTGACCTTGATGTCGCCGCTGCCTATAACTGCGAAATGGTGAAAGCAAAGCGGAAGACCATTCAGGCTCTGGGCATTGACTCTCACTTGCAGGATATGCTGCTTACCTTATCCGACCAGCTTCACCTGGTGCGGGTGCTCAATAACGACTTGTTCGTGTACGTCGCTGTTCAGTCCTCGCAGTCCAACCTGGCCCTGCTGCGGACCGCAGTGAACGCCAACATTGAGAAGTACAATCTGGTCTGAAATGGTCGCCCGGAGTTAGCGGACCCCACGTCAAAACCAGAATCTTCCACGGAAGAATCCTCCACAGAATCTACCCAATCCTTAGCCAGCCCAGCGGCACCCGCTGCTGGGTCTGCGGCTGCGACTCCTACAGCTCCCACAGTTCCTACTGTGGAAGCCGAAGCAGCCGACACTCCAGTGGCCCCGGCCGCTACGAAAGCCACAACAGCTGAAACCGTCACAGCGGCCCCAGCTACTCCAACGGCGAAACCCGTAGCGGACGACACACCGGAGCAGGCCCCAAAGCAGGCTGATGAGAAGCCGGTAGATGCGCCAACAGTGGTTATGCCAGCTGTAGTGCAGCCAGCACCACAGCAATCATCATCAGAGTCAGACGAGCCGGAATCAGGCACCCAGGTGTCGGAACCGGAACCAAAAACATCGGGCGCTGATGATGACCCAAAACTCAAACCCGAACCCGAACCAACAGTCGAGGCCGAAACCAAGACCGAAGTCGAAAAAAGCGGCAACGACGAAACCAACGACGAGCCCGAAAAGACGGCTCACGGCGGCGGTAGCGGCACGGCAGCGGGGTCGGGTAATGAGTTACCGGCTGAGCCACACCAGGAAGCTACTCGGCCCGCAGGGGCGGAGCTAGCGGGCCTGGATCGGTCAAAGTTGGCGTTTCTGGAATCGGAATACCTCATGATGGAAATCCCGCCTTTGGACCTGGATTCATCCACCGGAATAGACTTCTTGGCTGACAACGATGATTACTCGGACCCGGTCTTTGCCGCAGTAAAAAAAGACCTGGAACGAAAAGAACGAGAACAAGCAGCTGCCGCGGCCGCCGCCGCAGCCATAGCAGCCGCCTCGGATCCATCATCGTCAGGGGATAAAGCCGCCGACAGCGTGGATAATCCCGCCCCGGTTGATACCAATTCCAAGCCGCATGAACAATCAGCGGCAACGAAGAAAGTACCACTGCTACCGGATTATCCCACCGTCGAAATGCATTTCCCCGTTGATCCCGGGAGTAACCAGTTAGACGAAACCGCGGAGGTGAATATCGTGAGGCCGCCTTATGGTCTGGTACCCCGAAATCCATCACCGCGGAATCTGCCAGACCGGCAGCGACCGCCGCAAGCACCCCCACAAACCAATAACCAGTCGGAGGCCAAGCCTAACGGGCCCCGCGGTTTGTGGAAGCGCTTATTTAGGCGGCATTGAAGAACAACGACAACCGGTAGCCTAGCTGCCACAGCGGCTGCTACCGGTATGTCAATCCGATGCCCCAATTGGGCACACTCACACAGGCACGTGCCTCTGCCATAGGGCGCAATACGTGCCTGTGTTGCTGTTAGGCGTTGATTTGGACTGAGAGCCGGTGGGATTTCGCCGTAATATCTATGAACAAGCTTGGCCGCATTATGAGAATTGCCCAAATATAGGGGCGACGGCTGATTGGCGTGACCTTGAGTTTTCCTGAATTTTATGGCAAATAGTCCTCATGGTCTAGGCTTATATAAGGTTACAGCAAATGCGAGTGAAATGCTGGGGTTCTTTTATGAGGGGCTCATGAATCTTTACAGCATATCTGCCACGGTTTGGTGGATGTTGTTGGTGGCATTTTTCTTCTAGTTTCATCTGGTTAACCCCGATAAATTCACTATAATGGGGGTAAAATGAAATAATGGTATTTGTTCATTGTTACGCATTTTAGATTAAAAATGGGTAGCATATTTATATAACTGTAATAGTGGTGTTTAGGCGGAAATTTAGGTTTCCCTCGTTCATCTCTCATTTCTTTGTAAGGAGTTTCTTGTCATGAGCCGAAGGCTTGTCACAGCTTTGGGTACGTCGATCGTCCTTGCAGTGCCTATCATTGCTGCTGCCCCCGTGGCCGGCGCCAATGAGGAACCGTATTTCACGGTCGCAATTAGTGAGGGAAAATGCCTGCTCAGCCTCAATCAGGCCAACCCTCAGGCAAAGCAGAATCAACAATTCCTCTCCGCGCCCACCAAAAACCGTATCCAATATTTCAATTCGAGGATTCCCGGCCTGGAAGCGCTGGTAAATGAGCTTGCCGACGCCCATACGTCGGAAAAAACCGCCCTGGCGGGGGGCGATAACGTGGGCATGACCAAATCCGGCGACGCCCTCACCGCCACCAAGACCAAGATCACCGAGCTGGTCACTAGAAGCGGCATGAATGAGAAAGACGCCGAAGAGATCGTCAAACTCGCCAACGACTACCGCAAAGAGGGTGGCCCCACCCAGGTCAGCTATGAGGTGGAGCAGAAGAAAATCACCGCGGCCCTCACCGCCGCCACCACTGCGCTATCAACCGAAAACCAGTTCGCTAATAACAATAAATCCTTGCCGGATAATTCCCCCAAGTTCAACCAAATCAATGCCGAATGGGATGCGGCCTTCCGCAATGCGGTTGAGGGGCAACACAGTGGGCGGCTCACGGCCATTAAGGCCTGCCAGGAAAACCGGACCGTCACCACTGGCGGCGGCAGCGGTACTGGTGCGACCAGCGCACCCGCCACCACCAGCGGGGCAGCAAAAACCAGTGAGGTGCTACAGCAGCCGAGCAGCCCACTATATAAGCTGCTCCACACCCTGTCGTCCGTGTCTGGGGTGGCTGGGAAGATTATCACCGTGTTCCAGAACCTTCTGAAAACCGGCGTGATCAAATTCTAGCCAGCCGGCCACCCCGGTCAGGCGGGGTAGGATTATCGGCCGCCGCTGATATGCCGCCACGCGATGGGCAGCTGCTCGGCATAATACGGCCAATTGTGGGTGCCACCATGCAAATAGGTCACCTTCTGGTGGGTCATACCTTGCGCCCGCATTGCATCATCCAAGTCGTGGGTGCACTGATTTACCAGCTTCTCTAAAATCACCGAACCGGTGAGCGTGATCGGTCCACCGTCCTTGGCAACAATGTCCTTATCCCGCTGCGTTACCTCGCCATCCGCGGTAAACAAGTACACCGGCATGCCACGCAACCCGGACGGATTGGCGGCCACATCGTTCCGG
>CAJZGD010000110.1 GCA_915275065.1 uncultured Corynebacterium sp.
CGCCAATGAGTAGCCCCGGCCGGTAGGGGCGGTCGCCGGCGAAGCTTAGGTGGAATTCCCCACCATGGCCTGGTGGGACAATGAACGCCTGAATGCCGGCGTTGATGGTGGTCGGTGTGAGAGGGGTGCCGTCCAGGGTGCCGATGAGCCCATCGTTGGCGGCCCGGTTGGTGATGATGAGGCGCTCACGGGTGGTGGGTTTGAGGCGGGTGAGTGGTGTGGCAGGGGCGCCGGTGGGGTCGAAACCCACCTCGGTCAGCTTCAATACTTGCGCACCTGTTCGAATCCGGTGGACGCCGGGCGTGAGGGTGAGGGTGTCGCCGCATTCGTGGCGGGTACCGTCAATATAGACGCGTTGCACACAGGCGGACAGGTCTACCCGCACCCGCATGGTTCGGGGGGCGGTGAACTGGCGCTGCAACTGCTCCGTGTAGGAAAACACCTGGTTGAACACGAATTGCCGCACCTTTGGTGAGGTGTCGGGGACCGTGACGTTGCGGGTGATGGGGGCGTGTTCGATGCCGAGCTCGGCAACCCCAATGGGTGCTGCGGCCGCCCCCAGGGTGAGTCGCACCGTGGAAGCCATGCCGCCCGGTATGGGGATTTTCACTCGCTCACCAGTTTTAATGCGTTTGGTCACCTTCTGGCCGTCGGCGGTCACAATGATCTCGGCGCGCACGGGTTTGCTGGAGGTGAGTAACACCTCCAGCACCGGATCTGCCAGGGGAGTGTCAGGCTGCAGCTCGATCCATTCGCCGCGTTGGGTCCCGGGTCGGGGCCACCAGGCGGTTGTGGCGAGCCCATCGACTGCCGCGGTTACCGCCCGCCCGGGTCGGGACCCGGCGAAGCTGGTCGCGTCCCCCGCCGACGACGAGGCCCGCACCTGCCCCCCGGATTCCACCACCTTGGTGAAGGGACCAACGGACGGATAGTCAATGACCCGATTGTGCACATCCTTTGCCTCGGCAGCGTCCGCCAGGGGTGCGGACACCGAGTTCAACGACCCATAGTTGCGGCCCACCAGCAGGGGGGTGTCGGTGACAATGCTTGCCCCCTCGCCCACCAGCCGATACGCCCCCGAACCCAGCAGCGCCAATGATTCCCCACCGCCGGCAACCGTGGGGATGCGGTCGGAATCGACCACGGTCATGTCCCGGTCACGGTCGAGAATCACCACCTCTACCTCGCCGAATCGGTGGATTTTTGCCCGGGGAAAGAGACGCTCCGCCGACATGTGTCGGGTGCTGCGGGCCAGATCGTGCCGGACGATGACCGCCCCGATACCAAGTCGTGCCAAGTTTTCGGGGGTGGGGTAAGCGGATACCCCATCCAGGCCCCGGATGGCTTCCGGCGTGACCAGAGGGATGGCGTCACGCACCGCCCACGGTACGTCCAACAGCGGCTGGGCCGGCTCGTCCCTGGTCCAGCCCCAAGTTTGCCGGGCAAAGGAACTCGCCGGGAGAATAAGTGTTCGAGTCCCTTGGGCTTCGTGGTTGAGGAATTCGGCGGCTTTAGCCCAATAGTCGGGCACGGACCGGTAGGCGCCCAATGGGAGGAGCCGACCCGCCCAGGCCGGGGAGATCGCGGATACGCTGACCAATATGATTAGGGCCAGGGCGGCGGCCCGCTGCGGGTGGCGGGGCAGCCAGGCCGTGAGGAATTGCTTCGCCCCCACCGATGCAACCACCGGTTTCGGCGGCCCGCCAGGCGCGCCGGGCTGGGTGGGTTTGAGGGGAAACAGTTGCCAGAGCTGGGCGAATCCCACCAATAGTGGCAGCCGCACCAGGGGGTCGAATTTGTGGATGTTCCGCAGCGCCACCCCGGCCCCGTCCAAAAACCCGGTGACGTGGTGGGCGCCGCCCAATACAATGAGCCCTATCCCTAGCAGGGTGAACCAGAAACCTTGAAGGTTACGGACCCGGCTCAGGCCATACAGGCCCAGGCCGGCCACCGCCAGGGTGAAAATGATCAGGTAGGGGTCCGTGGCCAGGGCATGGCCGGCCTGCCGTTCGGCGTCCACAAACGGCGACCAGCTGGTGGTGCCGCGGAGGATTTCGGCCAGATTCAACCAGCTGGTCACCACGGTGGCGTTTTCAATATAGTCGGTGAAGGGGCTAGCATACCGGCCCAAAACCAGGAGGGGCAGGATCCACCACAGGCTTATTAATACCGCCCCCAGGCCCCACATGATGGTGAATCCTATGAGTCGCCAGCGGAATGCCACCACGAGCCGCCACAGGAGGAAGATGCCGGCCGGGGTGCAGGCGGCCAGGGTGGCGGTGGCGTTCACCGCCCCCATCATGCCGATGGCCAGCACCGACATGGCAATGCTGCGCAGGGTGAGCCGGCGGGTGATGAGCGGCCACAACACCCAGGGGGCCAGCATGACCGGCCAGGTTTCCGAAGAAATGGTGGTGAGTGTGCTCAGCACCCGGGGGGAGAGGGCGTAAAGAACCGCGGCCCCCATGGCGAAGCTGATGGTGAAACTCCCGGCAAAGCCCCCTGTGGTGTCGGCTATTCGGCGGAGGAGCAGGAGGAACCCCGAATAGCCGACACCAAGTACTAGCCACCACCACAGGCGTTGGGTGAATGCGTCCGGGAAGGCGTCGAAAAGCCAAAAAAACGCGCCGTGGGGAAATAAATAGCCGTATGCCTGGTTTTGGAGTTGCCCGAGGGTAAACGTGTCGGTCCAGGCGGATTGGGCGCCGGCGAGGAACCTGCCGGGGTTGGCCAGCAGGTCGTGCTTCGTGTCGGCGGCGATATAGCCCAGAGGTTGAAAAAAACTTATCAGCCCCAGGAGGATCCAGCCGGTCAGGTGGCTGCCTCGCGGGCTCATGATGGTTGCGGACCGAAACGGCACGCGGTGTAGCAAACGTAATAGTGTTGGTTTAGTTATTGCGGGAACCATACTCCGGGTCGCCCAAAACTGGTCGGTCTATGCCTACCGCACCAGATTCGGGCAGGGAATGCGCTGTTGTGAAAATGGACACCCCCACCACGGCAACAATGCCCAGCGTGACACCAACCACAGCGCTCGCAATGGCTGGACCAAGCGTTCTACGGTTTAACGAGTCAGAGTCATAGGCCATAGTTGCAAAGATAGCAGCATTTAAGCTTAGGGAAAATACCTTTGACGATTCTCACCTTAGAACGGGTGGGGTGTGGGGGCACAATGAAAACCCACCCGTGCCATCGGCGGCGGTTAGCCGAACACCGAGGTGCGGCGATATGTTGGCTCTGGTGGTTGCGGGCTGACCTTCGGGGCTTTGGCGGCCTTGGGGGTTTTCCGCCCCCTGCGCCGCCGACGCTTCCCCAACACTTGGCCGACCGCGGTAATGATCCCGCTCAACATAAACCCGATCGCCAGCCCCAGCAAAATGAGTTCAAACAGGGGCCGATTCGGGTTCGCAACCCCCATGAGCAGCTGCATTCGGGTGTAAATGTAGCCCAGGTACCAGAAATTAAAGAACAGGAAAACACTAAATAATATGAGGTAGGGGGCGGCAAATCGGGTGGCAATACCCGGCCGGGGATCGCTGGAAGTAATGGTGGTGGCCATGAGCCCCAGCATGCCGCCCCACATGAGCTCACACCCAATGATCGACATGCTGTATTGCAGCACCGGCGCCATGAGCTCATGCGAATTGGGGCTGATCGCAATGCTGAGGTAGGCGATAAACACGACAAAACCAATGCTCAATGCCACATTGCATGCCGTATAAGAAACGCGCATTTGACTAACTTTCTCGCTTTACGACGACCGAAGGTTCCTTCTCTCCCATATTAGCCCCCGCACCAGTTGAAACATGCCCAATACAGCCCCACCTAAAAATAACCAGATTGCCGCCTCCAACAATGCGTTAATGCCCAACGGTTCGGCGTAATACAGGGCATGAGTATTATTCGGCACGGAGGTGGCGAAAAACCCCAACCCCCACATGTTCACGATGGCGAACAGACTCAACATAAATAGGTAGAACGGCCCAAACCGTTGTAATACCCCCACCGACCCACCGGTGAGGAGACCACTATTCTGGGTGACCCTGATGGCGATGCTTCCGGTGATCCCGGCCGTCATGAGTTCAAACCCCAGGAGCGCCATGACGTGATACCACAATGGCACCGGTGGTGCCGCAGCTGTTTGGCCTATTGCAGTAGTGAAAACCCCATAAATAACAAGCCCAATGATCGTTACTGAACTCGTGATCTTCAACAGGGTGCGCATGGAAACCAACTTTCTGGGGGAAATGTGCATATAGTGTCCGGCCAAATAAAGTTCATTGAAATGACAAAATTGCAATCACCTTTGGTTATGAGGTAGTGCGATTTTTATACATTAGCAGTTGTTAGAGGTCAGGGTTCGATGCATGCGCCACACCAGTAGGTAAAATTTTTACTATATATGCTTGGGATATGTTCGATTTCCGCAGGAGGGAAAACTACCCCCAAACTTGTTGAACCGTGGGTGATGACCCAGGGACGGGGGTACCAACACACGGGGAATGCGTGTTGAAGATTCCGCTGGTGAAAACGTTTCCAATACTGTAGAAGGCATGAAGAAATTTCCCGTTCTGGCCCTTCTGGTTGCGGTCACGGTAACAACCACCCTGGTGGGCTGCACCGATAATGCAACCGACCAAGCCGTACCAACGAGTGAAATGACCACCACCACGGCCCCGACGTCGACAAGCAGTGTGGCGCCGACAACTACCTCAACCACACCCGCCAACCCCGAACTGCGCACCAAGGTAGCGCAACTCATGATGGTGGGCATCCGCAATTTCGATGACGCCCTGGCCGCGCTGGAGCAGGGTGCCGGCGGCATTTTCATTGGTTCCGACACCGAGGCCGCCATTTTAACCACACCCGGGCGTGACATTGCCGAGCTCCGCAACCGTATCGGCCGGCCATTCGCCGTCAGCATCGACTTCGAAGGCGGGCGGGTGCTCCGCCACCCCGAAGTGCTGGGCACCTTCCCTTCGCCCCGCACCATGGCCAAGGAGAAGAAACCCGAAGAGGTCCGCGGCATGGCCTACGACATGGCCACCTCGCTGGCCCGCCACGGCATCACCGTCGACTTCGCCCCCGTGGTCGACATTGACGGCGCCGGCCTGGAAGTCGTGGGCGACCGGGCGTTTAGCGACGACCCCGCCATCGCCGCCGAATACGCCTCGGCCTTCGCCCAGGGCATGCTTGATGGTGGCGTCATGCCCGTATTCAAGCATTTCCCAGGCCACGGCAGGGCCAGCGGCGACTCCCACCTGGGCACAGTCGTCACTCCGCCGCTGAATGAACTACAAAATTTCGAACTCGTCCCCTATCGCAGCATTCTGGCTACCCCCGGTGTTGGGGTCATGGTGGGGCACATGGCGACGCCAGGATTAGGCGACGGTAAAACCCCATCCTCCATCAACCCTGCTGCATATCAGCTGCTACGGTCGGGTAGTTACGAAGGCGGCCGCCCCTTCGACGGGCCGGTTTTCACCGATGATCTTTCAGGTATGAAAGCTATTAGTAACCAACTAACTCCGCAGGATGCGGCGGCTACCGCTATCATTGCTGGAGCTGACCAAGCCCTCTGGTTGACCACCAATGAGCTCCTCCCGGCGATCGACACCACCATGAAACGGATTGCTGAGGGGGCCTTAAGTGAACAAGATGTGTTCGCAAAAGCTGAGCGCGTGAGCCACTATCAGCGCTAGTGGGGGCAGAATAGATTCGAAAACATTAGGAATTGTCTACTACATTGGTAAGAGTGATCGAACAGGATACTGAGCTGACTTCAGGCAATATGCCGGCCCGATTCTTCGGCGGCATACTGCTTGGGCTTTTTGTGCTTTTGGGCACTGGTTACGGTGTCGATTATTTTCTCAGCCAAGGCACCATGCCTCGCGGCACCATGATCGGTGGCGTGCAGGTCGGCGGCATGAAACGCGCCGAGGCGAAAGAACTCTTGCAAAAAGAGCTTGCCGACGACATTATCAAACCAGTCACTATCACCGCAGGTCAACGCACCTCAATCATTGATCCTCGGGCGGCAGGCCTGAGCGTCAATTGGGATAAAACCTTAGATTCTGTGGAATCCCAATCACTCAACCCTATTAAACGGATCCTTGGTTTTTTTAAAGACACTGAGGTTCCTATCGTCTCTAACGCCGATCCGGCCAATTTCCGGCCCGCTGTCGACCGGGTCACCAAGGAGCTCAGCCCTGCACCCGTCGACGCCGGCATCGTGCTCACTGGCGGCCAAGTGAAAGTGGATCCAGCCCCCGCCGACGGCCAAACCGTCGACGCCGAGCAGGTGGAAAAATCCATTCTTACCGGCTGGCTGAAACCCGGTGGCGTGAAGGAACACGCCACTATCTCCCACCCGAAATACGGGGAGAAACAGGTGCAGCCCATTGTGGACGGCCCCGGGAAGAAGGCTGTGTCCGCGCCCCTGGTGCTGCACGGTCGGGACAATATTAATGGCGAAATCCCAGTCGATCGCATGGGTGAGGTGGTGACCTTCCGGCCCGAAAACGACGAGTTCAAGATCGACTTCAACTACGATCGGGCCCGCGAAATCTTCGCCGAAAAACTCATCACCACCGAAAAACCCCGGGTCAACGCCAATATTACGTTCCACGGCTCCGATCGCACGGTCACGCCCCACAGCGATGGCGTGCACATCGACTGGGTGAAAACGTTCGACCACATCAACGAGCGCATCATCGCCGACGACCCCCGCACCTGGGACGCCACCTACATTGATGAACCAGCCAGCTTCACCACCGAAATGGCCAACGCCGCTACCTTCGACCAGGTGGTGGGCGAATTCACCACCGGCGGCTACTCCCAGGCGTCCGGCGTGAATATTGCCCGGGTGGCGGAAATGGTGGATGGCGCCATGGTTGCACCTGGCGACACGTTCAGCCTCAACGGTTTCACCGGACCGCGCGGCACCGCCCAGGGCTTCGTGGAGTCCGGCATTATCATGAACGGCCACGCGGATAAGGCGGTGGGTGGGGGCATCTCCCAGTTCGCCACCACGCTCTATAATGCGGCCTATTTCGGCGGCATGGAGGACGTGACCCACACACCTCACAGCTACTATATTTCCCGGTACCCGGCCGGCCGTGAGGCAACCGTGTTCGAAGGCGCAATCGACTTGGCGTTTAAGAACACCAGCCAATACCCGGTGCGCATCGTGACCTCTGCTGGGGGCGGCCAGGTGACCGTGAAGCTCATGGGCGTGAAGGTGGTCAATGTGGAGTCCGTAAATGGCGGCCGTTGGGCCACCACGCAGCCGAATACGATCAGCTTGTCAGGCAATGACTGTTCGCCCTCCAGCGGCGCCCCCGGATTCACCACCTCCGATACGCGCATTGTGAAAGACCTCAACGGTAACGAGCTGTCCCGCAAAACCACCACGACGGTGTATAACCCCTCGCCCATTGTGAAGTGCACCTAACGCCTCACGCTTGACGACGGCCGGGCGTTGCGTTGCTGGATTTGGTGGTTGTCGGGATCAGACCCCGGCCCGGGTCTTGTGTATGGCCGCGTGCCTCGCTTCGGGGAGAGGCCAGGTGCGTTCGTCTCCCGGCTTGAGCTGCGCGTTTGCTTTAGCTGGGGTTCTGGTCTGGCTGGCCCTGAAAGCTCGGAAATAATCACGAACCCCAGCTAAAGCAAAACCGCTGTTGGGCAGGGCTGCATGTTTGCTGAGCTGGACTTCTGGTTGATGGGGTTGTTGAAGGGGTTGGAGTAAGCACGAACTCAAGCTCAGTAAGTTTGCAGCTTGTTGTGGCTGCGCTGCGTTAGCTGGGGTTCCGGTTTTGGGGAGATGCGTTTCCTGCGTGAATGCGAGGCGCTGGTCGGAACCCCAGCTAAAGCAAAACCGCAGCTAAATTGGCTGCGAGGGGGTTAGGTTTGGGTGCCGTCCTAAAAGGTTGGGATCAAGGTGCTATCAACTGGCACCCAGGCTCAAACACATGCGGCGCGAGGCCTGCCGCTGCTGCACATTTGCTGAGCTTGACTTCCTCGATTTATGGGAAACGCACAACCGGGAGAACCAATGGTGCCATTGGACAAGAGCCAATTCTGTCTAGGCTCCAAATATCTCCAGAAAAGCAAGGAAGATTCTTCCTATCCTTGACAACCAACTTTTCTTTTGACGCTTAGGCCTACGCTTATGCAGACGATTGACCAACAACATGTTAGGCTCCCTTCTTGCTGAAATAGTGAAAAAGAAATGTCTCCATGCCGAATATATGCCAGTGCATCACCACAATGCGTAGCGAAAATGATTTGTGTACACCCATGTGGTAGGTGGTGTGACTACCCGGAAATATTTGGGAAATCATTCAAAAAGACCAGGATATTTAAGGTAAACCTCAATACCCTGGTCAGTGTCCAGAACTATGCAGAAAACTCGAAGCCCAGCTATTGGCC
>CAJZGD010000111.1 GCA_915275065.1 uncultured Corynebacterium sp.
ACTCGAAAACCAAGCTTAGAACTTTTGCGGCACCCGGCGCCCGCCCCGGCAGTCCCCGCCAATCCAATATCCACGGGAATTTTTGCCCAGCAGACATGGTTACACCTAGTGGTTTATTTACATGGAGGTTCTATAAGTGATAACAGAAAATATTCCAGGACTCATTAGTGTGGACTTGGGTATCACCGGCATGACCTGCACATCTTGTTCCGGTCGGGTGGAGCGGAAACTGAATAAGGTTCCGGGCGTCCAAGCCACAGTGAACTTCGCCACGGAAACCGCCAACGTGCGTTACGATCCGGCATCCGTGAAAATACCGCAGCTGATTGATGTGGTGCGGGGCGCCGGCTACGATGCGTTTGAGATCACACCAGATTCCCCAACCCCAGACAATGACACTGGCCCAGACTCGGAGCTTTCGGAAATCTCCGGCACGGATGCCACGAGTGCGGCTCGGGATGCGCATGCCGCGGATTTGCGAAAGCGTTTGATCATTTCTGCCGTGTTGTCGGTGCCGGTGTTGGCGTTGTCGATGATTCCGCAGCTTCAGTTTGATAATTGGCAATGGTTGAGTTTTGCCTTGGTTGGCCCGGTGTTTTTCTATGGTGGCAAGCCCTTCCATGTAGCGGCGCTTCAGAATTTGCGGCATGGGGCGTTCACCATGGACACGCTGATTAGTTTGGGCACGTCAGCCGCATTTTTCTGGAGCGTATGGGCCCTGTTCTTCGGCAACGCGGGCATGAATGATATGCGCATGTCGATGAGTTTGTCGGCGCATTCGCATGAGGGCATGGACCAAATCTATTTGGAATCCGTGGGCATGGTGATCGTGTTTCTGCTGTTGGGCCGGTGGTTTGAGACCCGCGCAAAAGGCCGCAGTTCCGAGGCGTTGCGGGCGTTGTTGGACATGGGCGCGAAGGATGTTTCCGTGCTTGTCGACGGCGCCACGCACCGTATTCCGATCAGTAAGCTCGCAGTGGGGGATGTGTTTGTCGTCAAGCCTGGCGAGAAGATCGCCACCGATGGTGTGGTGGTTGAGGGCCATTCAGCGGTGGACGAGTCCATGCTCACGGGCGAATCGGTGCCGGTGGAGGTGACGAAGGATAGCGTAGTCACCGGGGCGACTATGAATTCCTCAGGCCGACTAGTGGTACGGGCCACCAGGGTGGGGGCGGACACCACGCTGGCACAGATGGCGAAACTGGTGAGCGACGCGCAGGCGAAGAAAGCCCCGGTGCAGAAGCTTGCCGACCGGATTTCGCAGGTGTTTGTGCCGGTGGTGATTCTGGTGTCGGTGGCCACGTTGCTGGTTCACGCTTTTGTGTTGGGCCATGGGTTGGCCGAGGCATTCACGGCGGCGGTGGCCGTGCTGATTATCGCCTGCCCCTGCGCTTTGGGACTGGCCACCCCCACCGCCCTGCTGGTGGGAACCGGCCGTGGCGCCCAAATGGGATTGCTGATTAAGGGTCCTGAGGTGCTGGAACACACCCAGAAAATCACCACCATTGTGATGGATAAGACGGGCACGATCACGACGGGTATCATGTCCGTGAGCAGCATACAGCCGGAGGCTGGCTTTGAAAAGGACGAGGTGCTGCGGCTGGCGGCAGCCGTGGAGAACGCTTCGGAGCACCCCATCGCCCGGGCCATTGTGGCGAAGGCCACCGATATCCCGGAGGTGACGGAGTTTCAAAGCACGACCGGGGTGGGCGTGAGCGGCATGGTTGATGGCCGTCGGGTTGAGGTGGGCCGGGCCGAATCGGGCGGCGAGACCGGGGCCACGGTGGTGGCGGTGCACGTCGATAAGCAGTTGGCGGGGCATATCTCGGTGATGGATCAGCCCAAGGAAACCAGCGCGGCAGCCGTCGAAAAGCTCAAGGCGATGGGGCTGACGCCGATCCTGCTCACGGGCGATAACGAGGGGGCGGCGCGGCAGGCGGCAACCAAGGTGGGGATCGACACGGTGATCGCCGGCGTGCTGCCCGCGGATAAGGTGACGAAGGTCGCTGAGCTGCAACAATCGGGTCAGGTTGTGGCCATGGTTGGCGACGGCATTAACGACGCCGCAGCGCTGGCGCAGGCGGACCTGGGGCTGGCCATGGGTGCGGGTACCGACGTTGCTATCGAGGCGAGCGATATCACGCTCATGAACGATGACCCCCGCGGCATTGTCGACGCCATCCGGCTCTCGCGCCGCACATTGGCGACGATCAAAGGCAACCTGTTTTGGGCATTTGCCTATAACATTGTGCTTATCCCGGTAGCGGCCATGGGATTATTGAACCCCATGTTTGCCGGGGCCGCCATGGCGTTTTCTTCGGTGTTTGTGGTGAGTAATTCGCTGCGGCTTCGGGGATTCACCTCGGCGTTTTAGCTGTGCTGAAACAAGTCTGGGAAAACACATGATAACCAGCGAAGAATTCCTCGCCTATGTGGCGGAAACTGTCCGTGATGAGCTGTGGATCGACCACGACGCCCATTACTATGGTGACGATATCTATATCCCGGCCTGCGTATCCATGTGGTATGGCTCCTACTATGAGTTTTATATTCGTAACGCCAAGGTGGAACTCCGCCACTCCAATCAAAACGCCCTTTTAGAAGGGTGGACTGTTGATCCTAGGGAAACCGAGCCGTTTTATCTGTCCCATAATCAGGTTCGGTTTGTCACAGAGGAGTCGGATTTCGATGCAACCCGAAACGCCGAACTGGTGTTTTCCGGGGAAGAGTTTTTCGTCTCCACATGCCAGTACCCGAATGCTGCTGGGCGGTGGCAATACCCGCTGCCGGGGATGAGCACCGAAACCGTTGAGCAGGTTACCCGGTTTAAAAAGCTTGTTTTCCCCGAGGATCCGCCCGCGTCAGCACCGGTGGCGAAACGGCCCGCGGAATTGGTTCTCCACTACCACGCGGTGCCCGCACGGGTGTTCGATAATCTTTGTTATTCGCCCACCTACGCCCATGACGCCCACCAACTCATGCATCAAACCCGCTATCCTTCGATGGCTATCACCCACCATTATTGGGTGCCGCTCATGCTGCTGGGGTGGGGTGCCGACCCATTGAATATCATGATCACGGGCTGGCACTCTTGGGGTACCTGGGTGACCGTCAATTATCCCGAGACCGTCATCACCATCATGGCGGATTTACCGAACATGAACCTCAACCTACTCCAGGGGCCCAGCACCCATTTGGGGGTTCCTGACGGGTGGGCGATGGACACGTTCACCAGGCTCCAACGGTTTTATGGGGCCGCGGCCCACCGGGGAGACGGGGTCGTCATCATTGCCGAATTGCGAGAATAAGGCCGCGAGACTCCCACACAGCGCAAGAAAAATCCCCACCCGAAAGTGGGGATTTTGGCGTCGAAAAGCTTAATTGGTAGCGATGGTCCATTCACTCACTTTGCCGTCGGCGCGCTTCAAATAAGCGAGATCACCAGCGGCGTTGAAGTAAATGTCGGATTGCCGCATGAACGTGTTGAATTCTGCGCTCTGCTTCTCCACATCGATTTGGCAGCCGCGCAGGGTTTGCTGACCCCAGGCGGTGGTTCGCATCGTATTGCCTTCAAACCACACCGCGGTCCAAACCGCGTTGCAGGTCGGATCGTACGTCAGCATCCGCAGGCCTTCCGGCACGTTGCCGTTGAATTCCTTCTTGATCTCCTCATTGCCGTCAAAGGGCTTGGTCTTTGCCAGATAGATCACGGCATATTTGTTCACGGTGGAGGCCCAGTTGTGCGACAAGAAGTTACGCATGTCGGACTTGGTGGCGGGATGCGTGCCGGCCGGCATGTCCATCGCCACCGGCCGGACCGGTTTTGGCTCTGCAGTCACCGACGCACTCGGGGCCGGCGCACTAGTGGAATCCGACGAGGCGCTTGAGGTCGGTGTCGGGGGAAACGGCAGCGGCTTCGGGGTCGGCTGGTGCAGCCCGAGCAGGCCCAGTAGTCCGGCAACCGCCGCGACTATCAGGGCAAAGAGTTTGAAAATCATGGTGTTTCTCTTTCAAGAGGATGGTGAAAATTACTTACTGGCTTTGGGGGTCGGGTGCTCGTTGTACTTCCACTCGCTGACAGTGCCACCGCCTTGCACGTACACATAGGTGGCATCAGAGTTGAAATACAGGCTAGGCCTGGAGCTGAAGTGCTTCATGATGTCCTCATCCAGCAGGGTCTCATCGCCACAGGCCTTTTCGGTCATTGGGCCCCAATACACCTGCATCGTGTTCTTTTCGAACGCTGCCCAGGACACGGCCGTGTTGCATACCGGAATACCGGTGAAGCTGCGGGCATCATCGGGGATGAAACCAATAGCGTCGGGAGTCGCGTTATTGCCATTTGCCTGGCGCGAATACAGTTCATTGCCCTTGAGGATGAAGCGTGTCGATTCGTAGAAGTTCAGTGAGGCCTTCTTGTAGGCGGTGGAAATCCATTCGTTGTGCATGAACTTCTGAAGGTCGGCTTCGGTGGCGGGGTGCGCGTCGGCCGGCAGTGTTGCCCCACCGATTGTCTTCGGCACCGACGCCGTTGGCGTGGGAGTAGCCGGGGTGCTGGTGACCTTCGTGCCCGTGGGCTGCGGCTGTACCGTGGTGGCATTGCTTTGCGACGCCACGGGCCGCATCGTCGGTCCGGGCACGTTCACGCCCAATAGCGCTATTATGGCTGCGACAATCATGTCAAACAGTTTGAAAATCATGTTTTCTACCTCACATGTTGGTTATCGGTTAGTTTCCATTGATTGACGGCACCATCTGAACTTCGTTTCAGATACATGCTGCTGCCGTCAGAGTTGAAGTACACAGTGGAGTGGTCCAAGAAATTCCGAAATTCTGTGTCTTCCACCGCCAAGACCTGCGGGTCACAGGCGATTTTTGTCGAGTCGCCCCAGGAGGCGATGCTGATGGTGTTGCGCGCAACCAGGATAGTGCCCTGCACTGTGCAGCATTTGGTGCCACCGGAGAATGCTCGATGAGGACCATTCGTGTCGTGGTTGGTGGTGAAGTCTATTTCTGCGTAATGATTGACCCGGAAGATCAGCGAGCTGGTAGAAACCCACCGGTGGGTAGTAAGTTTCTGCATTTCCGCATCGGTTGCCTGGTGCAAGCCACGCGGCAAATCCGACAGCACCATCAGTGGTGGCCGAGGCGGAATCGGGGTTGATGTCACCGGCGTGCTGCTAGTACTGGTGGTGCTGGTAGAGGTGGGCTGCGCCGGTTTCACGGAAACCTCCGGTTGCACTGTCCGCGTGGCCTGCGTGGTCGGCGTCGGCGTGGCCGACGTGGTTGGTGCTGGCGGCGTGGCCGGCGTTGTTGATGCTGGCGGCGTAGCCGGCATGGTTGGTTGCGGTGTTTGCTGGTGCAGCCCTAACAAACCCATGATAAATGCGACGATTGTGGCGAAGATTTTGAAAATCACGAGTTTGTCCTCACTGTTGTCTTCCTTGGTTTGGCCTAGCTATGGAGTTTCCATTCGCTGATGACGCCGTCGGTGTGGCGTTCGACATAGACGCGGTCACCTGCGGCATTGAAATACAGGGTGGCGTTTTTGAGGAAGTTTTGGAATTCCGTATCCTCAATTTGCGGAACCATCCCGCAGCCTTTGGCTGGGTATGTTTTCCACCAGCTCATGGTGTGAATGCGGTTGCCTTCAAACCACGCCAATCCCCGCAGCTTGGGGCACATGGTGCCGCCCACATAGCTGCGGGTGTTGTCCGGCACGGTTGTGTCTTTCAGCTGTTTAGCAATCCGGGGTCCGAAGTCGCGCAGAAAATCCATTGGGGGATAATCCTTGTACAGCTTTGATTGGGAAAAGTCGATTTTCGCATTGGTGCTGTCGGGGGATACCCACAGGTTGGTGACGAATTTCTGCATGTCGGCCTCGGTGCCGGGGTGGGCGTCGGCCGGCAGTGCGGAGACGAGCCGCATCCCAAATTCCGGCACTGCCACGACCGGCGCGGTGGTGGGCACCGACGTGCTCACCTGCGTCGATGTGCTGGTGGGCTCCGAGGTTGCCGCCGCGCTGGTGGTACTGGCAGCCGTGGGAGACGCCGACGATGTCGAGGGTTGTTGCAATCCTAAGAATCCCAAAACGGCCGCGAGGAGGGTGGCGAAGATTTTAAAGATCATGATCCACTCACCATTTCCGCATCGGCAAGTTTCCAGTGGCTGACGGCCCCATCCGAGGCCCGCTTCAAGTACATATGGTTGCCGGCCTCATTGAAGTAGATGGTGGACTGTTTCAGGTAGGTTTGCAGTTCCCGGTCCTGTTCTTCCACCTCTGTTTGGCAGGCGACCGCAATGGTGGGACCCCCGTCAATGAACCGCATGACGTTGCCGTTTTCAAACCACACCAGCACCAGGCCGCCCCGGCAGGTGGAGCCGCCACCAAACGTGCGGGCGGTGTCCGGCACATCGCCATGGAATTTTTGCTCCGCTTTGCGGAATGTGGTCCGAAATTCGGCTTCGTTCCCCTTATACAGTTTCGACTGGGTGAAGTCGAGTTTCGCGGTGCTGACGGCGGACACCCAGTTCTTGGTCACAAATTTCTGCATGTCGGCCGCGGTGGCGGGGTGGGTTCCGGCCGGCATTGTGCCGCTGAGCGGCGGAACCGGGTGGGGCTTGTGCCAGTCGTCAATGATGTCCCGGGGGGTTGCGGTCATGCTTGTCGATACGCTGTCGCTGGGCTTGTCGACGCCCACCGCTGGGATCGGCGCCAGCATCCCCACAGTCACGGCAGCGATGCCGGCTGCGAAAAGCTTCGTCTTCATAGGTTCTTCCTTATGATCCTCCGTTTTGCCTATAGGCCGGATTCCCAACTACCAGACCATAGGTTTTAACAATTAGAATATGTACTAATATACCCGTACCATATCCTATTGCCCCAGATTGAGGGGAATTATCCATAGGAAAAACATATGACGTATGACCTCTCAAACCCCCAAGTTGAGGCATGTTAGCCGCGCACCTCCCGCCACTGGCTAACCTTGCCGTCTGCTAGCCGCTTCAGATACATGGTGCCGTTTCCGTCCAGATATACGGTTGGGCGGCCCACAATGTAGTTCAGGGCTTCCGCATGCTGGACATCGCTGGCGTTGTCGCATTCCCGATGCCATTGGGCACCCCGGTCAGTCAGGTAGTAGTGCAGTTCGGCGCCCTTGAACCAGGCGATTCCGGCGCCGCGACCGTTGCAGCTGCTGCCGGCGAAGGCATTGATGGCATCGGCCTCGGGGATTTTCTCCTTTGGCGGCTTGGCCGCATAGTACTGGTGCAGCCAGTCCCAGTCGCTGCTGGTGGGTGCGCCTTGGAATTTCAGCACGGTGTTGGCCCGAACGGTGGACTGCCAGTTTTTGGTGCGAACCTGGGCGATTTCCGCCGGGGTGGCCACATGGGCAGTGGCCGGCAGGGTGGTGTCGAGTGCGCTTCCTGGGATGGGCCCCTTGCCGTCGCCAGGTTCCCGACCATTGAGGAGATCCTGACCGTCTTTTTTGGCGGTGTGCACCAGCTTGGCGGCAGATTCTGTCGGTTCCGCGGCTTCCGGCCCAACGGTGGGACGGGTATGACCCTTGGGGAACTGCGGCAACTCGGCACTGATGGTCTTAAAGTTGGGGTCTTCGGGAATAGTTGCGCCACCGGGCTTGGGGGCAACCGTGACACTGGTGGGCAAGTCCGCTGGCTCTGCAGCTTCCGACCGGGTCAGGGGTCCTACGGTTGGCCTTGTATGTCCTGTCGTTGTCGTCGTGAGAGGGGTCGTCGGCGTCGACAGGCCAAAAAATGCCAGGATCGCCGTAAACAGCGTCATGAGAAACTTAAGAATCATAGCAAAAGCTTCCTATCAGTACTATCAGAAAAAATAATGTTCTAATTCCCAACGTACAAGATCAGCTTTTCGACGTTTCACCCACGGCAATAATAAAACCGGCAATATGTACGACGTCCTGCATCGTTCCATATCGCCGGCGATAGCGACCATGACCTATTTGCTACCTCTTCCGGGGGGATCAGCGTTATTTCACCAACCAGGGACGCTGCCATTCAGAGGCCACCCCGTCGGGGCGCTTGAGGTAGAGGTGACCTTGCCCGTCCAGGTAGAGTTCGGGGTTGGCACTCAGGAAGGCCTGAACATCTTTGTCGCGGGTATTTGCCACCTCTGGGCAGGGATTATTGGTGACAAGGATCTGGCGGGTCTTGTGCATGACATTGCCGTCAAACCATACCCCGCTGGCGGTCCCATTACATGATGCGCCACCCGAAAAATGCTGTAAATCGGCTGGTGCATTGCCACCGAATTCTTCCCCAATATTCGGTAATTTTTTGGGTGCGTCACGGTAATAATCCCCGAAAAACATTGTGGTGGTTTGGGGGCGAATTACGGACATCCAGTTGCCGGAACGCACTTCCTTCAACTCGGCTGCCGACACCGGATGGGC
>CAJZGD010000112.1 GCA_915275065.1 uncultured Corynebacterium sp.
GTCTCGGCATTCCTGCTGAACCGCTCTTCCGATCTAGCCGATGCACCAGCAAACCCTGGCCGCCTACCAGCAGCATGTGGGCACCATGCTGGCGTTTTTGGGGCTGGATGCCACCGCCGCGGAGCGGGTCGTCGCCCTGGAGAAGGATATTGCGGCCGGCCACTGGGATGTGGTCTCCGCCCGGGATGCGGTGAAAACCTATAACCCCACCGCGCTCGCGGATCTTCCGGGACCGGTGCGGGACCTGATGGCGGGAATCCTTCAGGGCACCACGGACAAGGTCATTGTCAGGATGCCGTCTTTCCTGGACCATGTGGCAGGCCTGCTCACGGCGGACCGGTTGGATGATTGGAAACTGTGGGCGAAATGGCATGTATTGCGCGGCCGGGCCAGCCTGCTCACGGATGAGATTTCCCAGGCGAATTTCGCGTTCTACGGCACGGTGCTCACCGGCACCCCGGTACAACGGGACCGGTGGAAGCGCGGCCTGGATCTCGCCAATGGATATGTGGGACAGGAGATCGGCCAGCTGTTTGTGGCCGAGCATTTCCCGGAAAGCTCGAAAACCGAAATGGTGGAGTTGGTGGATTACCTGGTCAAGGCCTACCATGAGCGGATCAGCCAGTTGCCGTGGATGACCCCGGCAACCCGGGAGCGGGCCCTGGAGAAGCTGGCCAAGTTCCAGGCCAAGATCGGCTACCCGGATAAATGGCGGGATTACACCGGCCTGGAGTTCGAACCTGAGGGGTCCGCCTTGGTGGAAAACGTGCGCCGGGGTTCCGCATTCCTGCACGACTATGAGTTGAACAAAGTTTCGAAGCCTTTTGATCGTTCGGAGTGGTTTAGCACCCCGCAGACCGTGAATGCGTTCTATAATCCGACGGTCAATGATATTACGTTCCCCGCCGCTATTTTGCGCCCACCGTTCTACTCCCCCGACGCTGATGCGGCGGAGAATTTCGGGGCGATTGGTGCGGTGATCGGCCACGAGATCGGGCACGGGTTTGACGACCAGGGTTCCCAATATGATGGTGATGGTAATCTGCATTCCTGGTGGTCTGATGAGGATCGGGCGGCGTTTACGGAACGCACCGCGAAGCTGGTGGACCAGTTCCAGGGTCTTGTCCCCACATCGGTCCGGGAGGCCGGTATTGAAACCACCGGGGTGAATGGCGAGTTCACCTTGGGCGAGAACATTGGTGACCTGGGCGGTTTGGGCATTGCCATTGTGGCCTACCGAATGTATTTGGCCGATCGGGGTTTGACCTTGGCGGATACCCCGACCCGCCCGTTTGTTGCCGAGGGTGGTTCACCAGAGTTGGCGAAGCACGAGTTTTCGGGGTTGCAGCGCATGTTTTTGGCGTGGTCGCATGTGTGGCGGTCGAAGACCCGCCCGGAGTTGGATGTGCAGTTGATGGCGTCGGATCCGCATTCGCCCTCGGAGTTCCGGTGCAATGTGATTGCGGGGAATGTGGCCGAGTTCTATGAGGCGTTTGAGGTGCCGGCGGATGCGCCCATGTTTATCGCCCCGGAGAATCGGGTGACCATCTGGTAACCAGCCCCAACAACCCGGTGAGAGGCCCGGCCGGTCAGACTGGGCCGTCAATGCGTTTCGTGGTTGGTTTCTCTTTCTCTGGGGTGGGTATTTCGCTACCATGATGCCATGAACGAAAACGATAAGGTTTCTGATTCGTGGGAGGAAGAGGATCGGGCGGCGTTCCAGGTGGGCGGCGTCGACCGGGAGTTATCCCCCGAGCAGCAATTAGAGCAGCTTGCCACATATATTCATGCTCATTATGAGGCTCCGGCGAAGAATCCGCCGTGGTCCGATGATCCGTCGGACCCGGTGGCGGCCGACACGTTTGATGCGCGATTGCCGGACCGGCTGACGCATTCGGCGATGCTGATGTTGGGGGCTGCGGTGGATCACAGCATGCCGGGCGTGGCGTTTGCGCAGGGTGTGACGGTTCAGTCGGTGCCGGAGATTAACGCTCAGGTGTTTGTACCGGAGTCGCCGAATGGTCGGTATACGGTGTCGCTGCATCCGGGCGGTTGGTGGAAGGGTTCGGGCGCGGCCTTGGAGAATGCGTGGCGCCCGGAGGTTGCGGCGGTGGCCCAGCTGTCGGGCGTGACCATGGTGGATGTGGATTATCCGCTGGTGCCTGAGGCGTCGCTGCCGGAGGTGATGTCGGCGGTTGCGGACGCCGCGGCGTGGGCTCGTCGTCAAGCTGACTGGGTGGGCGCATGGGGTTATTCGTCGGGTGGCGCGTTGGCGGTCTTGTGCGCGCAGCTTTTCGACGCCCTGGCGTTGACGTTCCCCCACCTTGATCTAACCGTGCTGCCTGACGACGTGCGGGCCGGCGTCGACGAGTTCCCGACCACATTGCCGCCGACGTTTATCCAGGTGGCCAGCAATGACACGATCGCGGGCCGCTATGAGTGGGCGGAGGCGCTGGCGGTCAGGGTGACGGAGTACGTGTCGGAGCATCGCGTGTCGACGCCCAAGGTTGCCCGGCAGCGAGTCATGGATGTGGCCGAATTCCTCAAGAGTGTTTAGGCACACTCCGGCTCGTTATGCCTGGAGTTATAGGAGTACAGGGTGGTGTAGGAGTATTGGTCCTGTGTTGATGCCACCCGGATGTCACGTGTAACGATGTAGTCGCGCGGGTTTGTGGTACTGGGTGCGAGCGCCATAATGCGGTCGCTGGTGAAGTTCCGCGCTTTGCCGTCCTGACACCCATAGGTCATGACGGTCACCACGGCGGTGACAGTGCCATCCTCGTGTTTTTTCGTGCTGTAAATTTGGATGTTGCTCACCACCGGGCCAGCAGGATCCGGCATGATTTCTTCTCGGGTCTCTTTCTTCTGCGGATTGGTTTTTAACACAAGCAGGTCGGATTCTTCCTGGGTGACCCGGTCGCGCTTGGGTGGGGTTCCGGGAATGGTGTCTGTCGAATCGGCGCAGTGGTCCGGAGTACAGTCGGGGTTTGTCCACTGCTTATCTAAAATGGCCTGGTATTTTTCTACCGCAACCCCAACAGCGTGGGTTGTTTCTTCCCCGGCGGATTCCCGGGTGACTTCGAACGCGGGCGTCAGGTGGCGCCGCGCTTGTTCTCGGTCCTCCATTACAACGTCAACAACAGTGCTCACAACCAGCAGGAGTACAAGGAAGAGGAGGAAGCCGGCAAAAATCCATACTTGTTTTGAGAGTTTCAGGGGCGCAACGTCATTATTCGTCATGGGTTTTCTGGCCTTGGAGGAGTGTGGTTATTTTCCGCAATTCGTGCAGGATTGCGTGGAGCCGGGAACCGATCCATAGCAGCACCACGAGGGGAAAGAGCATGAGGAGAATGTCTGCCATTTGGTTATCATAGGAATTATTCATGAGTATTCATAGGGCGGGTGGGCCGTACCAGCCCCACACTCCCCACATAATGTGACCAGCATCATAGTAGGTCCCCCTGAAGATGGGCTTCATATCCGCCAAGCGGGCGTCGTCGATAAGCACATATTGCCGAACACTACCCCTTATTCGATCCTGAATAATACCCCCTCAGCTGCATGGGAGCCGCCGAGTGGGCTTTTAAAAACTTAAAACCACATATGTGTTATTCATTTGCAGCAGGGTTAATACCGCCGGTATTCGCTATTTTGCTATCTGGTTAAGGTGGTGTTTTGTGTGAAAGTTGTCAACCTGAGTGATTATTTATTTTATAAAAGACAAGCTTAAAATAGTTGCAAAATAACATTAAGTACCATATTATCGAATCCACAGGCACATAGGCATACATATCAGGAGGTAACACTGATTAGAGTTCACACGCCCAAGCCCACAAGATTTTTCATACACGATTGTTGGCGCAATACATGACTTGTGGGCTTGGTACGTGCCTGTTCTACTTTAGCATTTCAATTGCGCGCGGCACTCACGAATAGTAACCCGTAACCCCAGGTGGGGGATATTTTCCGCATCCCAATGGGCAACCGCCTGGTCAGCAACAGCACTCGTGCCATCGCTCCGCACCACCCGCCACCAGCAGGTGAGCTGCCCATGGGTGGCCATGATCCACCCCACCACCCGGGGCGTGGTGCCGCAGGCCGCACCAACATCCCCGTAACTTGCAACCTGACCTTGGGGAATACTGTCGCACAGGGCGAGCACCCGCTCGGTGAGGTCGTCAAGCTCGATCATTATGGCTGCCCAAAATCACTACAGGATGGAATCAGACTCCGACAGTTCCTCCTCCGGCACGGGCGGCGCCACCTCGCACAGCGTGACGGTCGCGCCGGTGGAGTCAACAATGATGGCCATCGTGCCGAAACCCGAATCGAACGGCTCCCGAATCACATCGCCGCCCAGCTCCCGGACCTGGGCAACCGCGGCCGTCACATCCGCAACCCCCAGGAAGGTCTGCCAAAAACTCGGCACCTGGGGCGGGAATTTGCCGGTGGCGTCGAAGATTCCGGCGAACGCGGCACCATCGACCAGCGCGGTGGTGTAGTCCTGGGCATCGGTCGTGGCGGTCACCCATCCGAATAATTGTTCGTAAAACTCCACCGCTTCACCATACGAAACAGTGGCAGTCAGCTCATACCACACCGGGGTGCCTGGCTCGCCCGCGGCAATAAAAGAGTCCTCCCCGGCCGGCTGGATCAGGCCAAACGCGCTACCGGCAGTATCCACCAGCACCGCCAGCCTCCCCAACTGCACCGCAACCGGCGCTACCAACACCCGACCCCCCAATTCGACTACACGTTCGCAATCATGGTCGATATTGTCGGACTGGAAATACGTCACCCACGTGTCGGGCTGGTTCTCCGCCTCGGGGCGCTGCACCAACCCCGCCACCGGAAGCCCCTGTAGCCGGGCCATGCGGTAGCCCTCGGAGATTTCCTCAATCTCCCACCCCAACACCTGCGAATAAAAATGGGACGATTTCCGCACATCAGAGCTGGTCAGGTCGATCCAGTACGGCATGCCGGGTTCGGCTTGGAAAGCGGGCATTTACATGTTCCTCCACTGCTCGGGGTCAAAATCATCGTTCGCGGTCGCCTCGTCGAAATAATCATCGTCGGCCGACCCCACCTGCACCTGCGCGCACATGTCGTCGACGCACACCACATCCCCATCGCGCAGGGTTTTGCCGCGCCGGGTGTCGGTGGCGCCGTTGACGGTCACCCGCCCGTCGGCGATGACTTCCTTGGCGGCACCACCGGTTTCCACCAGGCTGGCCAGCTTAATGAACTGGCCGAGTTTGATGGTTTCGCTGGAAATAGTGACTGTTACGGGTTGCATAGACAGTTAGTCTACGCGATGCCCTCTAGCGAAAAGTCACGGCGGTGCCGGTTGCGGCAACCATGAGCATGCCGCCGTCCACGCCAATGCTTTGGTAATCCAGCTTGACCCCGATGACGCCATGCGCGCCCAACTCCTGCGCCGCCTCAACCATTTCCGCCAGCGCCCCCTCCCGCGCGGTGCGCAGCTCCCCCTCGTACGCCTGCGACCGGCCACCCACAAAGTTACGGAACCCCGCCGCAATGTCCTTGAAAAAATTCGCGCCCACGATAACTTCCCCGGACACGACTTGAAGATACTGCGCCACCTGCTGCCCATCAATATTATTCGTGGTGGTAACGATCATGATTCTGATGCCTTTCTGCCGCTGAATTTTGTCTCCAGCATAGCTTTACGACGCCCTCCCGGGGCCGGCGGGTAACCCCGGTAGCATGCAGAACCCCCTTACCAAATCACCTGTTCCTGCGGAGTGACCACCACCTGGTCGATATTCACGTGGCTGGGCAGGCCGGCAACCCACCGAATGGTTTCGGCAATATCGTCGGCGACCAGGTTTTGATGGCCGTCGTACACGGCGTTGGCGCGCTCGGCGTCACCCTTGAACCGGACCAGGGAAAAGTCGGTTTGCACCCGGCCCGGGTTGATTTCGGTCACCCGCACCCCGGCGTCGACGAATTCCATGCGCATCACATGGCTGAGCGAATGCACCCCGTGTTTGGCGGCATTATAGCCGGCACCGCCCCGGTAACTCCGCAACCCGGCAATCGAACTGATATTCACCACGTGGCCGCGGGCCTCGGCAAGCCGTGGCAATAATGCCTTGGTCACCCGCATGGTGCCCATCACATTGGTGTCGTACATCCACTGCCAGTCGGCCACATCCGCCTCAGCGATGGGGTCCAACCCCTTGGCGCCGCCGGCATTATTGACCAAGAGATCACACCGGGACACCTGGGTGGCAAACTCGGCCACGGAATCGTCATCCGTCACATCCAGCCGAATGGCGGTGCCACCGATCTCCTCGGCGATGCGTTGCAGGTTCTCTAGCCGGCGGGCTGCCACAATAACGTGCCATCCGTCGGCGGCAAGCGCGCGGGCGGCGGCCTCCCCGATTCCCGACGACCCACCCGTAACCACTGCTGTTTTCTCACTCATATGTTCACCATAGCGAACCAGCGGCGCTGCGCCCACCACCCGGTCGTCGACAAGCCCAATGGCCTGCATCATCGCATACACCGTCGTGGGGCCCACAAACTGGAAACCGCGCCGCTTCAGTTCTTTCGCTAACGCCGTGGATTCCGTGCTTGTCGACGCAATCCCCGCCACCGTCGTGGGCCGCTCGTGGTGCGCGGGGCGAAACGACCACACCAAATGGGACAGGCCGCCGGATTTTCGCAGCTCAATGGTGGCCTTTGCGTTCGCTATCACCGCCGCAATCTTGCGCCGATTCCGAATCATGCCCGCAACCTGCATGAGCCGCTCAATGTCCTGCTCAGTGAACTGGGCCACCGCATCCGGGTCGAAATCGTGGAACAGTTGCCGCAACAGCGGCCGCTTGGCCAGGATCGTTTGCCAACTCAAACCCGCCTGAAACCCCTCCAGGCAGATGCGCTCAAAAATGTGGGCCTCGTCCGTCACCGGCGCACCCCACTCCGTGTCGTAGTAATGGCGCAGCTCATCGCTCACCGCCGCCCACGGTGGCCGCAACCCACCATCCTCACACCGGACAAGACCCGACTCGGTAAGCTCTGGATGATGTGTGGTAATCCGCATGCGACCCACCTTACGCCGGTGCCTTACCCTAGTTGCTGTGACGAAGAACGCGACAAAATTTGATCTTGACACCATCGGCGCCGGCCTGCCCGTGCACGCGCAACTCGCCGCCATCCGCGACGCCGGGTCGGTGGTGGTGCAGGCGCCGCCCGGCACCGGGAAAACCACCCTCATCCCACCACTGATATCGAACGAAGTTTCGGAAACCGTGGGCAAGGTTGTGGTGACCGCGCCCCGGCGCGTGGCGGTGCGGGTGGCCGCAAGCCGGTTGGCCTTACTGGATGGCAGCGTGGTTGGGGATCGGGTGGGGTACACGATTCGGGGCGATGCGCAGCCCGGCCGGCTGGTGGAGTTTGTGACGCCGAAGGTGCTGATTCGCCGGCTGTTGCGGGACCCGGAGCTTGCCGGGGTGGGGGCCATCATCATAGACGAGGTGCACGAACGCCAGCTTGATGGCGATGTATTGTTGGGCATGGTTGCGGAGCTTGCCGTGTTACGCCCAGAGCTTCGGGTGGTTGCCATGTCGGCCACCGCGGATGCCGAGCGGTTTGCCGCACTGTTGGGGGTGCCGGTGATCTCGACCCCGGCCGAGATGTTTCCGGTGGCGGAGCGGTATGAGCCGCTGCCCGGTAGGGCGGGGTGTGGGCCGGAGTTTGTGGCAGGCGTGGCCCGAATCGCCGCCGAGAAAACGAACGCGTATTCGACTTTGGTGTTTCTTCCTGGGGTGCGGGATATTACCGCTTGTTGCGCCGAGCTGGGGCGGATCACGGATGTGCCGGTGTTTCCCCTCCATGGCGGCCAGTCCCCTGCTGAGCAGGATCGGGCGCTGCGGCATGCTGGGCCCCGCATTATTGTGGCCACCAATGTGGCGGAGTCGTCGGTGACGGTGCCGGGTGTGCGCACCGTTGTTGACGCTGGCCTGGCCCGGGTGCCTAAGCGTGACGCCCTGCGCGGCATGAATGGCCTGGTCACGGTGAGTTGTAGCCAGTCGAGTGCGGTGCAGCGGGCGGGTCGTGCCGGCCGGGAGGGTCCAGGGACGGTGATTCGCTGCTATTCGCGGTCGGACTATGCGCATTTCGCGCCGCACACCGAGCCGGAGATTCGGTCCGCTGATCTGACGGAGTTTGCCCTTTTGTTGTCGTGTTGGGGTGCTGCACCGGCAGAGTTTCCACTGTTGGACCAGCCGCCGGCCGCCGCGTTTGCGCAGGCCAC
>CAJZGD010000113.1 GCA_915275065.1 uncultured Corynebacterium sp.
CCAACTGGCTTCTGGTCGGCTCCGACTCTCGTACTGGGTTGTCCGAAGAAGACGCGCAACGCCTCGGAACCGGTGGGGACATTGGGTCCATGCGCACCGACACCATCATGCTGCTGCACATCCCCCTCACCGGCAAAGCTACCCTGGTGTCCCTGCCACGCGACTCCTACGTGAACATTCCCGGCTACGGCATGGACAAAATCAATGCGGCCTTCACCTTCGGCGGCCCACAGCTCCTCACTCAAACCGTGGAAGAAGCCACCGGGCTGCGCATCAAGCACTATGCGGAAATCGGCATGGGTGGGCTCGCCAACGTTGTTGACGCGGTGAGCGGCATCGAAGTGTGCCCCAAGGAACCCATCCAGGACCCGCTCGCTAACCTGGACATTCAGGCAGGCTGCCAAAAGGTCGACGGGCCCACCGCCCTGGGCTATGTGCGCACCCGCGCCACCGCCATGGGTGACCTGGACCGGGTGCAACGCCAGCGGGAATTCTTCGCCGCACTCGTCAAAAAGGTGTCCTCCGCCGGCACCCTGGCCAACCCGTTCCGGCTGCTGCCCACCATCACCACCGTGACCGGCAGCTTCACCGTGGGTGAAAAAGACCACGTGTGGAACCTGGCCCGGGTGGCGCTCGCAATGCGCGGCGGGATCGCCACAGAAACCGTCCCGGTGGGCGGGTTCGGTAACTATGATGTGGGATCCGTGGTGCTGTGGGACGAGGAGGGTTCCCAGCAATTATTTAACTCCCTGAAATAGCCGCCAGGACGATCACCGCGCCCACCGGGGTCACCATCAACCCTTTGCTGTAGTAGCCGATCACGTCGGGGGATACCATTGCCCCCAACCCGGAGTCAACAACCTCCGCGCTGATGGCGGCCCGCGGCCGGGATCGCACAAACCCCATATACACCACCATGGTCACGGTCACTACCAGGGACGCTGGGGTCACCGCCTGCCAGGTGGCCCATAGAATCATGGCCGCAACCAGGGCATGCCCTGCCACCACGGCCCACAGCACCCGCGCGGTTCCTGGCGACCCCCACATCCCAAACCGGGCACACCGGGCCACCCCCGCCCCCAGGATTGACCAGGCCAGGAGGAATACCACCACCGCCACCTGCGGCCAGGTGGGCGCCATGCTTAACGACAGGCACACAATAATGACCGCCAGCAGGGGGAGGTAAAACCGGCGCCCGTATCTGCGGGCCACCAGCAGCCACGGGTTTCCGGCCGGCCGCACGGCCAACCACACCTTCGGGTTATTAGTGATGGCGCACTGGGCGAACGCCTGGCTCACCAGTTCGGAATCCTGCACGGACAGGCCACCCAACCCCACCGACCGGGTAACGCCCGCCGCCAACAATTGGGCGAGCATCCAGTTGCGCATCCCCATCATGAATCGGGACAACACTGCGATCACCGCATACTGCCACCACATGCCCTGCCCCACCCCAACGAGGGCCGCAACCCCGCCAACCAGCCCTAACTGCACCCACGACAGCCCGTCGAACCCGGGCATGCGGCGCGCCGGGCGGGCGGTGTACACCCAATGCGCCTCGGAGAGCGCCCGAAGTGGGAGGATGCGTTCCAGGAGCAAGTTGAGGGTGAGTAGGCCGATGATTGCCAGGGGGAGCGCCCAGGAGTGCGGCACCCGCGCCGCCGCCATGCCGAATGTTTGTTCGAGGGTGGGGGTGAGTTTCAGGGCGCCCTGCACCACGAAGCCACCAATGAGGGCGGTGACCACTAGGTAGTAGAGGGCGTCGATAAGTTTACCCATGGTGCCCCACCACAATGCGGTGGTCGCAGGCGGCCAGCATGTCGGCGCTGTGTGTTGCCACCACCACGATCCGCCCGGCACTAGCGAGGTTCCGCAGTTCGGCGGTCAAGCATTGCTGCCAGTGCGTGTCCAGGTAGCGTTCGGGCTCGTCCATGAGCAGCACTTGGGTGGGCAGGTACAGTTGGATGGCGAGGAACGCCCGCTGCCGCTGACCACTGGAAAGCTGCGCCGGCGGCAGGGGCAAGAGCTCCTCAAGCTGCCAGGTGGCGAGCGCGTCGGACAGGTCGAGTTTGGTCTTGCGTTGCATGAGTTCGATGTGTTCCCCCAGCGATAAATCCGGTAGGAATATCGGGTCGCTCACGCGCACAATATTGCCGGCGTTGGTCACATCCCCGGGCGGCGTCCCACCAAAGGTGACCTCGCCGGACACGGGTTCCAGCTCCCCGGCGAGAGTAAGTAGCAGCGTTGATTTGCCCGCCCCATTGCGGCCGGCGAGCGCATACATCACACCAGGCTCGAAAGTGTATTCGATGTATTCGAGGGCGGTTTGTCGCCCGATCTCCCCGGCTATTACTAACTTGTCGACGTCCGCCACGCGGGTTATCCTCCTTGTTGCACGATACTTACGGCAACAATTCTAAGCCTCCGCAGTGAGGGCAGATGACTGGGATGTCTTCCGTTCCTGCACCCAAAAGTCCGCGTTCTTGATCCCTAGTTTTTCTGGGTCAAACACCGGGTCGAGCCCCGCCTTCTTCTGCCGGTGGTAATCCCACAGGGCCTTGTGAGCCGGGATCTGCAGCACCACGATCGCAATAATATTCAGCCAGGCCGTGGCGCCCACCCCGATGTCGCCCAGGGCCCACGCATTGCCCGGGGTAGTCATGGCGCCCACCACAACCGACACCACCACCAGTACCCGAAGCCCCCACACGAAGGCCAGCCGCAGCCGCCGGCTGTGAATCCACCGGTTGAAATAGGCCAGGTTGGTTTCCGCCATGTAGTAATAGGCCAGCACCGTGGTGAAGGCGAACAGCCCGATCGCCACCGCAACGAAGCTCGTGCCGATGCCGCTGGTGAAGCTATTGAGGCCTTCCTGAACGAAGCCGGGCCCCACGGGCACGCCGTCGGCAAGCTTGCCGGCGTAACGCACCGCGCCGTCCTCGCTCTGGTTTTCGAACACCTTATACATGTCAGTGGAAATGATGATGAACGCGGTCGCCGAGCACACAAACAACGTATCCACGTACACGGCGAATGCTTGCACGAAGCCTTGCTTTGCCGGGTGCGACACCTCGGCGGCGGCCGCCGACTGCGGTCCCGTGCCTTGACCAGCCTCGTTGGAGTAAATGCCGCGCTTCACACCCCACATAATGGCAGCACCCAGCATGCCAGAGAACATGGCCTCCCGGTCGAACGCCGACCGGAAGATCAGGGAAAACACGTCGTCAATATGGTGGAAATTGACGAACATGATAATGACCGCGGCCAAGATGTAGATGATGGCCATGAACGGCACCACCAGGGAGGCAAAGTTCGCGATCCGCTTCACCCCACCCATGATGATGATCCCCACCAGCACCGCCGACACGGCCGCACTGAGCCACACGTTAATCCCCCACGCATTGCGCATGGCGTCGGCCACCCCGTTCGCCTGAATGCCCAGGAGGAAATACCCGCCGGACAGCACCATACACACCGCGAAAATAATGGCATACACCAGCATAAACTTTCGGGCCCGCGTGTGCTGGAAGGTTTTTTCAATATAGTAGGCTGGGCCACCCCGATACTCGCCGGTGTCCTGGTCTTTTTCCTTATATATCTGGGCGAGAGTGCATTCCATGAAGGATGTGGCGGCGCCGAAAATGGCGACGATCCACATCCAGAACACAGCACCCGGGCCGCCGTATGCGATGGCGGTAGCCACCCCGGCAATATTGCCGACGCCGACCCGGCCGGCCAGGGAGATCATCAGGGCCTTAAACGACGACACCCCAGACTCGGAATCATCATTGCCCACCATCTGCTGAAACATGTCGGGAATACATCGAATCTGCATAAATAGCGTGCTAACGGTGAAGAAAATCCCCACGGCCAGGCACACAAACACCAGTGCCGGCGACCAAATAATAGTGGTGAGCGTATCGAGAATAGTGGCGAAGCTCATAACTTTTCCTATTCGTGACGAAGCGGACGATGTGGAAGATAGTGTTTATTATTCCGCAAGCACGTTAGTTATGCGCTAAAATTCTCGAAAAATTAGATAATTTTACCTGTTTTATTAAATGGTCACCTGACGAGACTTAATGTTCTCCAATTGCCGACGCTCATCCGAAGACAGCTGCGCATCGTTATCTAGCTCGGCGAGAATGGCCTTGTCCACCCGTTTCAGCTCGGTGGCATAGTTGGTGTAGTCCCGATCCGGGTCCAGGTCCCACACCGGCACCGCAATGCCGTGGGTGCGGAACACGCCGGCGAATTTGGTTTCTTCCCCCAGCTTTAGTTCGCCGCGGGCAGCGATCCGGGCTAGGGCGCGAACCACCTTGTCTTCGTTTTCGGTGCGCACCCACCGGATGTGGGCCTTGTCGCCGGTGTCGATCCACCAGGCGGCACCGGCAATGTCGGTGGTGATGCGGCGCGACGGCATCACGGAATCGTTGGCGGCCTTAATGGCCTGCGCATACTGGGGGTTGACCTCCGTGCCGGCGGGAATCCACCAGTTAAAGTCGTCGAAAACCTTAATGTCCTCGGGGGCCATGGCGGGGATGAGCTTGTCGAGTTTCGGCTCCACGTTCTCGGCCACGGCCGACTCCAACTCTTCACCTGGCTGGGCGGTGATTGCCCACTCCAGCGCCCGGGTGAGATCCCGATGCGGATTATATGACTGGTTGCGGGTTTGCAACGCCACATAGGCGCCGTCGTCCCGCACCAATACCGCACCGCCGCCGGGCAGCACGGTGCACAGGTACACGTCCCGTTCCGCACCCGGCACCGCTACCTTCACCGTTGCGGACGGCACGAACTCCTGCAACGCGATCAAATCCGCCTCAAACGGCAGGTTCCCATAGGGTCGCGGGTCCCGCGCCAATGCGGCACGCTCCGCGGCCCGAGCAGCCAACTTTGCTTGACGACGACTCATGCCCTCGGGCAGCTGCTCCTGATTCTTTTTCCGTTTAGCCATGGGTTACAACTTACCCGATCCCACCACATCCAAGGCAACGTCGGGGAAATCCGTGGCCATCACGGAAATACCATGATCCCTGGCCCACACCATGTCTGCAGGCTTGTTCACCGTCCACATATAAGTATTGTCGGTGATCAACCATGGGCTGCTGTGCCCGCGCGCCACCGACAGCCCCAAGCCTTTCGACGCAGACAGCCGCACATCCTTGGGGTTCACCCTGGCCTCCCAGTCGCGGCGCAGGTAAAACGTCTCAATCTTGGGGGCCAACGCCCGCATGCGCCGCATCGCCACGTGCGAAAACGAGATCACGTGAATGCGGCGACTCTGCAATAGATTATGGTAGCGCAGCCGCAACACCAATTGTTCCTCCAGCATCCGGCCGGCCCGGCTGGGGTGTTTGGTCTCTATGTACAGGTGCTTATCGTCGGTGGCAAACACCATGTCGAGCAGCTCATCCAGGGTGAGCAGGTGCTGGACCAAGGACTGTCCGGCTGGTGGCAAACCTGCCGGCGGGTGGGGGGCCGGGTACCGGGATGATGCGGGCGCCTCCGGGTTAGGGGCAAAAGTTTGGGCAATGTTGAGCTTCTTTAACTGGCCCACAGTTGCCTGCGACACCACCATGGGATCACCGGCAACCCGCTCCATCGTGCGGTCGTGGGTGCACACCACCTGCCCGTCGCGGGTAAGCCGCACGTCACATTCCACGCCATGAATGGGAAGTGTGAGGGCTTTTTCATAGGCGAGCGGGCTCATTTCCGGGTAGCGGCCGTTGAAGCCACGGTGTGCGATAATGTGCATGTTGTCACGGTTCCAAAGCGTTATGAGAGTGCATCAGGTAACGGGAGTGCCGCCCGAGCTGGATGTGTTACTGCGTTACGCACCAGAGCTCGGGTTCGGCACTGTCCTGCCTTAAGGGTACCGCGAGTACGTCAGGGAACGGGTTTTTGGACACCTAATGCACCCTAATGAAATTGATTTGGGCGGTTCTGTCTCAACTATGTTTATTGACAGCATCCTTCAAAGCCACGTGGAATGCCTCATGATTCACGGGCACATCATTTCCCAGCAGCTCTTCCGCATCTTTAGCGAGATTTGTGAGTAATGTATGCGAGTAATCCGTCACAAGGTCATTCTGTAAAACAAAATCAACCGCTTGAGCATAGGTATCCCGCCACCACGAAATGTTTTCCTTTGTGAAATAGTCTTCGCGGATATGTGTGATCGCGTCAGCTGCCTGATCTGGTGAATCCACAAGAATATTTTGGTCACCAAATCGGGAGGCAATGGTGACTTCTGGCGTTGTGCCCAATGAAAGCAGCTCTTGTACGGTGGTTTTTATCCCCGCATAGGCGTTGGTGTGGGACACCTCGGATGTCCACCGGGGAATATTGCCACCTTGCACTGCTGCCCGGTAACGGTTCACAATCCCTAACCGTGATACCGATTCTGGCACAGCAAGAGCGATAAACGAACACTGGTATCCTGCCCGCTCAAAATTTTCAGCCTCTGCAGCCATGATCTCTGAACGTGCAAAAGTGTTTTCGATAATAATGTTGAATCTTTGCTCCCGGATGTAGGTAATGAGGGCTTTCGTCCATTCCCCCACCGGGCCATTCGATAACACGTCCATTCGAAGTGGATCTAATTGTGAAATACGTGCGATGTCAGGGTGCAGCAATCGCAACTCGTCAGAATCTATCGCTAGCCCATCACCCATGCTCTTGAGAACATTATTGATGGTTCGGCTCTTCCCCGATCCAGGCTGCCCACCGATGAACGCTACCTGCGGCACATCATGAGGTTGAAGTTTCTTTCCTCTAATAGCTATTTGTAAATACCGTTGGAGTATGTGTTTTTGTTGTTCAATGGATACTGGAAAATCTTGAGTAGTCAGATTAGTCATGATGCCCCATCCGCTGGTGGGAGCCCGATGCCGCCCATCATGGCGATTTCCGCATTCGCTAACCGCGCAATCGCAAGCATCTCCTCGGGATTACTATCATCTACTGTTTCGAGAAGCTGCTCAGCAGCTGCGAATTTGGCGGTCCACCACTTGTCCGCGGCACTGCTCTCATCAGCAATGTTCCTATGAACATAGGCGGCCTTCAATGCACCCAGAGCATCCTTCATGGCATCGAATTCCGCAAACCCAATATTCCTATTAGGAGTTTCAGCGCCCGTCTCATTATTGCTGGTATCACCCATGTTTCATGTATACCACGGCTATTAGGGAGACGAGCGGGAGGTCGTCGACAAGCGAAATGGGGCTACGCGCTATCCCACTTTCGCAGGGAGGAAGCATCCGGGTAGCGGGAGGTATCGAACTGGAACAGGGGCTTGCTCTCTGCCGACGCCACGCCATCGCCCAAGGTCACTGTGTACCTATTATTGGAAACCTTGAGCGTGTCCCCACGGGTATCTAGCAGGATACGCCCAACAGTGGCCACCGTATCATTCGGAATGTTGGCCTGGGCCTTAATATTTCCGGAAGGCATATAGGTGGTGTAGAAATCGTACGGCATGCCAAAGTCAATGGAGGCGTGATTCGTGGTGCCATTCGGGCCGGCCTTGGAGTCGCCAGGCAGGGCGGTTGGTGCCTGCACCGGCCACGTCGATTCGCGCCGATTTTCGCAGGTCACTTGGGATTCGCGGATAAATGTGCACAGAACCGTCCCGTCCCCCATGGCGACCTCGGCCAACTGCGTCCCCGAGTAGTCTTCGATATTCACCTGGTGATTCGCATTGCCGTATGGCATGAGACTGATCGAATCTGTGGGCGGATAGTTCTTGGTGAAGTCAAAATTAGCGGACGTATCGCCCTGACGCTGCGGGGAGCTAAGTACCATCCGCTTGCCCTCTAGCTTATATTCGGCCTTCCGCTCCTCATCAGCCTTCTGAGGAGTGTATTTAATCGTGATTTTATCGCCTTGAACAGTAACATCATTGACTTCCTTGGCGTATAAAAATGGCGCATCGGTGAGGAACTTGTCCTTACTGAAGAACATGACCGTCTGGCTGGAAATATCCTCCGACAACGATCCTTGATCCATGACCCCAGACGTGCCGTCTAAGGTCACCCAACTCAACTTCGCACACGGATCGAACTGGTTATCGACAACATCGAATTTGTAGAAGCTTGACCGCAGGCTGGTGGGAATCATTTTCGGTGTCAGCCAATAGCCGAAGGCGGTTTCCGCTAAATCCAACTGTGGATTGGCGCACGATTCCGCACCCTTGGCGTCACTTTCGGTTTTCTGCGCGCCCCCGCTGTCGCCACTGGGACTGGC
>CAJZGD010000114.1 GCA_915275065.1 uncultured Corynebacterium sp.
TGGCGCCCCCGCCGGCGCCACCATATTTACCGGACACCTCACCCCGCGGTACCCGAGTCGTGATCACCACCGGAATTCCCTGATCCAGCGCCGCCCCCAGGGCGCGACCCATCTCCACACCCACATTGCCCGAACCCATGGCCTCCACCACCAGGCCCTGAACCCCGGCAGCTATCGCCGCCTCCACCAATGTGCCCGGCGCGCCGGGGTAGGCGGAAATGATGGCGACCTCGGTGTCTTTGAGCGGCACCAGGGGGATGGGGTCGGCCCGGGTGGGTTCCTCAGGCGCGTTGGTGGCGAAGGCAAGCTCGTCGCTGGTGTGCCATTTGCACACGCCGCGGGCGGGGAGTACCGCATGCCCGAAGACGACGAGCACCCCAATGTCACGGGCGGACGTGTCCGAAGCAATCATGACGGCTTCGAATAGATTAGCGAATCCATCGGATTCGGGGTGGTCGTGGGGTTTTTGGGAGCCGGTGAGCACGATGGGGCGGGGGTCGGTGTGGAAGGTGTCGAGTGCGACGGCGGTTTCTTCCATGGAGTCGGTGCCGTGCGTGACAACAACCCCCACGACGGTGGGGTCGGTCAGGGCGTCGTGGCAGGCGGCAATGATGGTGTCGAGGTCGGCGAAGGTGAGGGAGGAGGAGTCCAGGCGGGTCAGTTCCCGCACCTCTATGGCGAGGTTTCCGGCAAATCGGTCGGCCACAGGTTGGACAAGGGTGGTGCCGGCCACGGTGGGGACCAGCGCCCCGGCGGGGTCGGTGGTGCACGAGATTGTGCCACCGGTGGTGATGACGATTACCTTGGGCTGAGCTTCATTGGGGTGGTTTTGGTCAGTCATGGCTTAAACTGTGCCATACTTTTGGGTTTTCTGGGAGTTCTTGACTGGGGTTATGGTGGGGATGGTTTTCCCGAAACCGCGATTGGCGGGTTACCATTTTAGGTGTATTTAAGACGATGCACTTTTCGAAGGAGTTTTCTGTGAAGTTCTCTCGGCTGTCTGCGGTTTCGGTCATGGCTGTGGCGATGAGTTGCGTCCTTACCGCATGCTCCGGCGGTGATGAGCCATCTCCCGGTAAGTCGGCTTCCGCCACGAGCCAGCCGGGGTCTCAGGCGGCAAAAATTGCAATGCCAACCCCGGAGGACCTTAATGCAGTCTTAAATCTTGCTGCCGATCCTAATGCGCCGATCGAGCAGCGAACTCAGACAGTGCAGAATGGGGAGTCGGCTTCGGACCTGTTTCCGGTGATGACGAGGCTGCGGGATGAGTCGCACGCACAATTCCAGGTTGTGAACCCGATTTTGCCTGGTTATAGCCCTAACTCGGTTTTGGCTAAGGTGAATTTAGTGTTGCCGGATAAGGAGCCGCAGGCGGCCGACAATGTGGAGTTTGTGTATGAGAACGGAAAGTGGAAGTTGGCCCAGTCGTGGGCGTGCACGTTGATCGAATACACGGTGCCGGATCAGGCCCCGCCGATGTGTTCGAAGGATAAGGGTCCAGAGGCGCCTGCCCCGGCGGCGCCGGCACCGGCCGAGAGCAACGCGCCAGCCCCGGAGGCACCAGCGGCACCGGCAGCTCCGGCGGCTGCGAATAATAATGCGCCAGCCCCAGCGCCTGCCGCTCCGGCAGCGCCTGTCGCCCCGGCGGCACCGCCCGCGGCGAACGCCCCTGTCCCGGCAACCCCGGCGCCGGCGAATAATGCCGAGAATCCGTCCCCAGACAATGCGGTGATTGGGAATAATAATGAGGGGCTCCTGATGCCGCAGGAGGGTCAGACTCGCTAGTAATGGCTTTCGGGTGGCGAATCGTAAATGGGTACACTTGTGCCCATGAAACGTTTTGCCACTGGTCTGTTTTGTGCACTTGCGATACCACTCGTGGTGGGGGTGTCGGCGTGTAGTACACAATCGTCTACTGAGGGTGCCGCCTCGACTGCCGCCACAACAACCATGGCGCAGCAAGTCCCCGAATTTGTGGAAAAATGCCAGGTGAAGCCGGTCGCGGTCGAGAAGGAGAAGGCGGGGCAGGATGATAGCGGCGCGAGCGAGCAGCCGAAAACCTCCGGGAGTAAGACTGCCGCAAAGTCGTCTCAGGCCGATTCCGCCTCGAAGGATTCTGGGGAGACCGCCATGGTGCCGGAACAATTCCTCACCAAGGATGTGACGCTCACGCTGAAAACCACCGCCGGGGACATTCCCGTGAAGCTTACGGCGTCGAAAGCCCCATGCGCCGCCTCCACCATTGCCTCCCTGGCCAAGCAGGGATTCTACGATAAAACCGTGTGCCACCGGATCACCACGGAAGAGATTTATGTGTTGCAATGCGGCGACCCGGATGGGACGGGGGAGGGCGGCCCAGGGTTTGTGTTTAAAGACGAATACCCGGTGGGCACGGACGAGTCGAACCTGTATAAGCCCGGGGTGGTGGCGATGGCGAACGCCGGGCAGAACACGAACGGCTCCCAGTTTTTCCTCACCTATGCGGATTCGCCACTGCCGGCCTACTACACCATTTTCGGCAGCGTCTCCGAGGCGGGGATGAAGACGGTGCAGGCGATCGCCAAGAAGGGCACGAAGGGGGGCGTGCCCGACGGCCAGCCGGCGACGGAGGTGCGCATCGACAAGGCCGTCATGTCCGAATAACAGGCGTTATTGGGCGTCGAACGCCACCTTAGTGGAGGTGTCTTGGATGACCCGGTGTTCGCTATCCTCCGTGCCGTAGACGATGCGGGTGGTGAGCGCCACCGACCCCGCGGTGGGAAGCGGCCGGGTCAGGTCCATGGTGAGAGATCCCTCGCTGACGGTTTTGCTGCTGAGCACCGCGAGTTTCGCCCCGTCATCCATGTCCAAGGACCCCAGCGTGGGCCGCTGGTTGACAGATATTTTCAGGTCAACCTTGTCGCCTGCCATGCCAGTCACCGTGTAGGTGATGGTTTGCAGCAGGGGAGTTTGGCCGGTGATGCGGGACTCCACCGTCCAGGACCCGCCCACCCCCACCGGCTCGGTGGGGAACACGACCGGCAGCCCCACCATGGCGGTGAGGAATTGTTCGGTGAGGGCCCGGGTTTGGTCGCTTGCCGCCGTGGGGGCGGTGAAGTTCACTGAGGATATGGTGCCGGCATCGTTGCCGAACCAACCGAAGGTGAAACCATGGGCGGACGCTAGGTCGTCTTTGGCCCCATCACCGGCCAGTTTGGGGTGGTCTAATTCGGCGGTGACACTGCGGGAGGAGGTTTCGCTGTTTTCGGCCTTACGCGTGCGGGTGACGAGGGCGGAGGTGAATGTGGTGGGGGATTGGGGGTCGAGTTCCGGGGTGTCACTGGTGTCGGCGGCGGTGCCAACCGTGGGGGTGAAGGCGTCGGTGACGGTGACGTTTACCTTGTGGTCGCCGGTGTCAATATCACGGTAGCGCAGCGTGGTGTGCGGTGCACTACCGGCGTCGACAAGCGTGACGCGGGGGGCTTCGATTTGTACCCCGACCGGCTTGTCGACAGGCACAGCAGGGTCATTCGATGTCGAGCCGCAGGCGGCGAGAAGCAGCGACAGGCAGGCCACAGTGGCGAGTAAGAGACGGGTGGTGAGGGAGGCAATCACGGAGCACATTGTACTGGTAGGTATGGCCAGGTGGCGCATCAAGGCGGTTGTTTGAAAAGATAGACCATGTGATTGCAACGGATAGGGGAACCAGATTTGTCGCTTTTATGGTGACCATCATCGTCATTGTTGGCGTTATTGACCAAGTAACGAAGACGCTCATGGTGAACATGCTCGCCGATAATAAGATTATTTACATTATCGGTGACTGGTTTCGCTTCCGTCTCCTCTACAACCCGGGTGCCGCCTTCAGCATGGGGCAGGGATCAACCTGGCTGTTCACCTGCTTCCAGCTGGCGTTTCTCATCGGCGTGCTGTGGTACTCCCCGAAAGTGCGGGACCGGTGGATCGCCCTGGGGTTGGCGCTGATCGGCGGCGGGGCCCTGGGCAACCTCGGCGATCGACTGTTCCGCGCCCCCCAATTCTTCCTAGGACATGTGGTGGATTTCATTTCCGTGGGGAATTTCGCCGTGTTCAACATTGCCGATTCCGCCATCACCTGCGGGGTTGTGGTGTTCCTCATCGCCACGCTGCTGGAAGGCCGGGGGCAAGGCCGAGAAAAACCCCTTGACAAACCCCTCGACGGCGCCGCCGATAGCAGCCAGGGCGTGCAGCAGGCCGCACCGGTGGAGCAGCAGCGATGAGTCGGGAAACTCGGTCGCTGCCGGTCCCGGAAGGGCTCGCCGACATGCGCGTTGACGTAGCATTATCGAAACTATTTGGGCTATCACGCACCGTTTCCGCCGACCTGGCCACCAAGGGTGACGTGCTCATTGATGGCAAACCCGCCACTAAATCCGACAAAATCACCGACGGGGCCTGGCTGGAGGTGCTGCTGCCCGAACCGCAGAAACCCCTGGTGCCCACGGAAGAACTGGTGGACGGGTTGGAAATCCTTTACGCTGACGAAGACCTCATTGCGGTGGACAAACCCGTCGGGGTTGCGGCGCATCCCACCGTGGGCTGGGATGGTCCCACCGTGGTGGGCGGCCTGGCCGCGGCCGGCTATCGCATCTCCACATCCGGCCCCCCAGAACGCAACGGTATCGTGCAGCGCCTCGACGTGGGCACGTCGGGCGTGATGGTGGTGGCCGCCTCCGAACGCGGCTATTCCGTGCTCAAGCGGGCGTTTAAGGAACGCACCGTGTCAAAAACCTACCATGCGCTGGTGCAGGGGCACATGGATCCATTGGCTGGCACGATCGAGGCGGGCATTGGCCGGCACCCGTCCTCCGGCTGGAAATTTGCCGTGACCAGCGAGGGCAAGCATGCGGTGACGCATTACGAAACCCTGGAAGCGTTCGTTGCCGCATCCCTGCTAGAGGTGCATTTAGAAACCGGTCGCACGCATCAGATTCGGGTGCACATGTCGGCGCTGCACCATCCATGCTGCGGGGACCCCATGTATGGCGCGGATCCGCAACTGTCGGCTCGGCTGGGCCTCAACCGGCAATGGTTGCACGCGGTGAAGCTGGGGTTTTACCACCCGGCGGACGGCCGGTGGCTAGAGATCGAATCACCATACCCGCCGGACCTGCGGCATGCACTGGAAGTGCTGCGCGCCGAGCAGTAAGAACCGGCAGGGAAACTGTCTTACAATTTTGTCTGTGTGGTTTTTTCGTGACTTGGATGTGATCGACCGGTGGCGGTTTATCATCGCGGCTATGAGCGTGGTGGCGCTGGTGGTGTTGATCACCGCCACCGCCGGGCAGCACCATACGCCACCGCCCAGGCTGGTGGGGGACGAGTTGGGTCGGGATAATGACGAAACCCTGGCGGATTATGTACAGCGGGCACAGCACGGGTTTTCTGCCGCGGCGCCGGGTGATGAGGTGTATGCGTTGGTCACGTTTCGGCAGCCATTGACGGCGCAGGATGCGGGCGCGGTGGTGCAGAATATTGCTCGGGTCAATGCGTTCGAAGTGGGTTTCGCACCGGTGGTAGGTATTCCCGAGCCGGTGAAGGGGGTAAATCGCGGTGATAGTTTGGTCCATCACATCACTTTGAAGCAGATGAATCCGTTAGATGTGCGCGGGCTGGTGGTGCATGACAGTGTCGAAAAGCTGCACGTCTTGGCGAAAAATTCGAAAGTGTTAGCGATTGAAGTGTTGCCGCCGGATGCCACGTGGGGTAGTTTCACGGTGCGGCCAGTGAACGTGTCATAAAATTGATGGGGGTATACCCGATATTTTCCGCCGGCTTTGGCTATTGTCATTAGGTATGAAGAAAAACCTCAGTGATTCCAATCGTCTTACCCGTGTTGCCGCAGCCGTAGTGTTGTGGATTCTTTCGTTTATCGTCTCCAAGTCCCCGCTGAAGATTATCTTCCGGCTGCTGGGCACCGTTTTGGGTGTCTCCGGCGCCGTGGGTTTCTGCCCCGCCATGTGCGTCCTTGGTGGCGGCCAGTGCCAGACTAACATCTAGCCTGTCGACGCCCATTGGCGCTGCGAAACCGCAGAATATCGAGGAAATATAAGGCCACTGCAACCCAAATAATCCCAAACGCAACCCAACGCAGTGGCGCAATGGTTTCCTGGGTGACAAACACCGCCCACAGCATCTGCATCGTGGGGGTTAAATACTGCAGCATGCCAATGGTGGATAATTGGATCCGCCGTGCCGCGATCCCAAACAATAACAACGGCACGGCGGTGACCAGCCCTGCCGTCATGAGCAGCAGGCTATGCCCCATACTCACGTGGCCAAACGTGCCGGTGCCGCGCGCCTCCAATACCAGCAGGTAGCCGGCCGCAACCGGGGCTAAAATCAGGGTTTCCGCCGTCAACGACGCCATGGCCGACATGTCCACCCGCTTTTTCACCAGGCCATAAAACCCAAACGAAAACGCCAACATGAGGGCCTGCACCGGCGGCTGACCCGCAACAACCGTCAACATCACCACGGCAGTCGCCGCCACCGTGATGCTGGTCTTCTGCAAGGGTCGCAGCCGCTCCGACAAAAACACCACCCCAAGTAGCACATTTACCAGGGGATTAATGTAATAGCCCAGGGCGGCGTCTGCCACATGATTCGAATTCACGGCAATCACATACACCAACCAATTCGTGGCAACCAGCACCGACGCCAAACCCAACCACCCCCAGGTGCGCGCCGACGCCCGCCGCAGCTCCGACCACCCGGTCTTAGTACAGCTCATGATGATCGACATCACCACCGCGGTCCACACAATACGATGCCCAATAATCTCCATGGGGGCGGCCGGGGTGAGCAGCGGAAAAAACGCCGGAAACAACCCCCACAACACATAGGCGGCAATGGCAAAAGGCATGGGGGATATTCTATACCCTCACCGCATGCGGACAGCTGCCCGGGCGAGCGTCGAAAAGCATGCGCTGTGGGAATGGTCTTGCCCGCCCCAGCCTCGTTATGATGGCAAGCATGGCCAAAAAATCTTCGTTCGTACACCTGCATAATCACACGGAATACTCCATGCTGGACGGCATGGCGAAGATCGACATGTTGGCAGAAGAAGCAACCCGGCTAGGCATGACCGCCGTAGGCATGACTGACCACGGCAATATGTTCGGATCCGACTCGTTCTACCGCGCCATGACCAAAGCCGGAATCAAACCCATCATCGGCATCGAAGCCTACCTGGCGCCCGGCTCCCGATTCGACATGAAACGGCAACGCTGGGGCGACGAATCGCAAAAATCTGACGACGTGTCCGCCTCCGGCGCCTACCTGCACCAAACCATGATCGCCGAAACCGCCGAAGGCCTCCACAACCTGTTCTACCTCTCTTCCATGGCCAGCTACGAAGGCCAACTCGGCAAATGGCCCCGCATGGACGCCGAACTCATCGCCGAACACGCCACCGGCATCATCGGCACCACCGGCTGCCCCTCCGGGGACATCCAAACTCGACTCCGACTCGGCCAATTCGACAAAGCCCTCGAAACCGCCGCCATGTGGCAAGACATTTACGGGCGGGACAATTTCTTCCTCGAACTCATGGACCACGGCCTCAACATCGAAAACCGGGTCCGCAACGAACTACTAGAAATCGGCCGGAAACTCGACCTGCCGCCCGTGGTCACCAACGACTGCCACTACGTGCTGGAATCCCAAGCCCACGCGCACGAAGTGATGCTCTGTGTCCAAACCGGCAAAACCATGAGTGACCCCGACCGGTTCAAATTCGACGGCACCGGCTACTTCGTCAAAAGCGCCGAACAAATGCGCGAACTCTGGGACGACCTGGTCCCCGACGCCTGCGACAACACCCTCTGGATCGCCGAACGCGTCCAAGACTACTCCAGCATTTGGGAGGCCCACCCCTACGACCGCATGCCCATCGCCGACGTGCCCGAAGGCCACACCCCCACCACCTGGCTCCGCCACCAAGTCCTCGACGGGCTGCGCGACCGCTTCGACGGGGCGGAAGTACCCGCCAACTACATCGAACGCGCCGAATACGAAATCGGCGTCATCGACATGAAAGGCTACCCCTCCTACTTCCTCATCGTGGCCGAACTCATCAAACACGCCCGCTCCATCGGCATTCGGGTAGGCCCAGGCCGTGGCTCGGGG
>CAJZGD010000115.1 GCA_915275065.1 uncultured Corynebacterium sp.
CGGCGTTTTTCATCGTGGTCGGTGGCAGCCGAACCGTTAGACAACCGTCAATGTGATCGGTGCGGAAGACATTGCGTGGAGCATTGCCGGGTTCGCGTTGATTGCGTCGTTCCTTGTAAGTGGCGGCTTGCTAACAAAGTAGCGCGATCACTGCCCAACCGGTTGGGCAAGGGCAGTGATCTTTTTCGGGGTTCGCAGCTTCAGGATTGTATCCGTGCTGATGATAGTGCGCGCATAGCCTGTTCGTTGCTGCAGGCTGTTGTGGGTGTTGGTGGCCTGTTGGATGAGCCAGCGTCGGCCTTCTTTGATGTCTTTGATACTCATGCATGCTGCAATAGTGGATTCGGTTTGGTCAAAGGTACCAACGTAGGTGGTTGGAAAGTCATCTCGGTAGGTGGGTTGGGTTGCTACCACGATGCTGTCACTGGGGATGTCTTTTTCCCAGAACACCATGTCATGGTCAGCTGGGTTATCACCTATATGGGCAACAGTTCTCGTGTAATTTTCGTCGTTGACGTATGCGTTATCGACGTGGATGATGTATCCGCCATTATGGTGTGCAGCAATCAAATCCTGCAGGGCGTGTGCGTGATCGGGGTTTCCGAGAAACGACATGGGGCATCCTTCCAACAATCGCTCATTACCCAGGTGCCGGGAAACCAGCCCGGAAGTGGTGAAGCCACCTATTATGCCACCAACACTGCTCCCGTGGGCGGTACCAAGACACACACCACACAAAACGAAACCGCCCCCAAGTAGCAAAGGGCCGACCCTGAGCTCCACACAATCCAAGGAATGCAGAGACATGTTCGTTATTATTGGAGTCTTTGATAGCCTATTAGTTCTATTGCTGATCGGGCGAATATTGACCTCAAGTTATATGAAAAAATCGCCGTATGAGCAGCAAAATTATACTCTGATACAAGTATAAAAACCATTCAAGAATAACGCATAATATGATTCGAACTGACAGTCGGCTAATCTCATTCGTGTTAATCCGTAAAAATACAGAGAAGATGCAGCGTAACTATTAGAAACCCTCAGCCTTTTGCCAGATTCGCGCGATATGAATAATAAGGACAATATAAGAACTAGGGTTAGGAAGTACATTCGCTTGCCAAGTTTGTGGGTGGGTATGTGCGCTTCCTTCTTCTCAATCGAGTTTTAAAGGAGAGTGCTTGGTGTCTACGTCTACACCTTCGCGCATTGTCGGGCTGGACATAGCCCGTTCACTTGCCATCATTGGCATGATTATTATCCACATGGCCTCGTTGCTGTGGAGCACTAAGGTCATCCTTTCCGGGCTGCCTTCATCTTTGTTTGCCGTCATCGCTGGTATTACGTTGATGATCATCGGAAGGAACTACACTCTGACTACCTTCATGCGGCTGGTGGCTCGGGGATGCATAATAATGCTGCTCGGTCTTGCCTTGTTACCAGTAGGCGGCGAGATCCAAATCGTGCTTGTAGCCATGGGCATCACCATGGTGATTGTTTCCTGGGTTCCCCTACTCAACTTCTGGTGGAAAGTTGCGCTTTTCCTTATCGCTACCGTTGCGGCGACAGTGATGTATGCGCCACAGACTCTGCCACAGGTTTACCCCTTGGTGGCGTGGATCGCCTACTTCATTGGCGGAATGCTTCTTTACGAAATCTATGTGAGCAACACCCATCATCGCGCCAACATCATGCACTGGGCAGTGACAGCTGTCAGCCTCGTCATTGCTGTAGTTGGCTTGTATTTCCGTTTTGATCCAAACGTACCAGGTTGGTTGCGCTTCACCGGACACACTGGTGTTGCGGGCGAAATCATCCTCTCGGTCGCAGTCGCTGCAATTGTTCTCCACATGTGCTTAATCGTCGGCAAGCGTATTCCGACGTTGTTCTACCCATTTGCTGCTCTAGGCTCAATGTCGCTCACCGTTTACATTTTGCATGTGCTTACTGCCTACTATTGGCAACAGAACGTAGCGTTGCAGTCCACTATGTGGGCATTGGGATTCGTATTTTTCTTCCTTCTCATTGCCAGCCTCTGGAAGAAGTTTGTGGGTCAAGGACCTTTTGAGTTGCTTGTTTCTAAAGCCATTAAAGTCATTGTGCCAGCAGAAGGAAAGAAGGCTTAAAAATGAAATTCAAGAAACTAGGCGCAGCTCTTCTCGCCACCGGAATCATTACGTTGTCCACAATTCCAGCAAGCGCTCTGGAGCACGGAGAAGCTGCCGCTGATACCCCAGAAAGCCGCACTGTGGCTTCGCTCAAGATTGGTCGTGTGGGTGATTTCGGTGATTGCACCGGCACCTTGGTTTCAGACCAGTGGGTGCTCACTGCACGTCATTGTCTTGAATCCGTCAACAACGAAGGAACCCAGGTTCGGCTAGGTCAAGAGGTGTATGACGTGGATTCCTGGGCACTTTCCCCAAATTCTGACGCAGGCTTGCTCCACCTCACCCGTAAGGTTACTTCCATCCAACCAGCGACTCTTGCCCAGGAAGAACCCCAGGTAGGCCAGGTGGGTACCCTTTATGGTTGGAGCAGTAGTTCTTCCATGGCTCGTCGGGGACAATTGCCGATGACAAAAATGGAGGTGAAAGAACGTCTTGGCGGCGCTCCTACTGCACCTACTGCGCCCACTGCCCCTGCTGCACCTACGGATGGCGAAAGCATCACCGCCCCTGCCGTACCACCCGTCGATGGTGAGAACGCAGTGATTCCCCCAGCAGCCGCTGGCGGTGAGAGTGTAGCTGTCCCTGGTACTCCTGCAGTGTCGGCTGAGGGTGAGAATGTTCCTGCTGATGCTGCCATGATGTCGATGGCGAGTACTATCCTTGATGCGCATTCGCTTTCTGGTGCAGGCATGCAGGGTGGTGATTCGGGCGGCCCATTCTTCGTGAATGGTAAGCTTGCTGGTCTCGCCACCGCGGGAACTGCTAATGGTGATCCAGATTTGCCTTCACCTAGCGCGGCAATTACTACGCTGGCGGGTACCGCTGACTGGGTGAACGACGTTACTAGCGGTCGTGACACCAAGAGCGTCTTGACCGCGGAAAATACCCCATTGCCTCCGAAGACGGAGCAGACCAGCAGTGAGAATATGTGGGTATATCTTGCCATTGCGCTCTCCGGTATCGTTCTCACAGCGGCATATAGCTATGGAATAGCTGCTCGAAAACGGTCGCGTTAGTGCAGTCGAAATAAGTTAAAGCTCCTCTTTTCGCTACGAACCTGGGTAATTTTTCCACTCTGTTATATACCTAGGTGCGGAAGGGGAGCTTTCAACATGTCTCACGGAGGCTCTGATGCTTGCTATCAACAATAAAACTTGTTTTGCCAGGGTTTCTGGCACCCATTTGTGGAAGATTGGCTTTGGCCGAAAAATCGAAAGCTCCTCATCTTAGTAGGGCAAAGAATAACTGCAAGAGGATCGATCGGAAGTGGAGCTTTTTGGGTTCTCAGGCCCATGTTGATGCATCATTATGTCAGCTGCCTCATGGAATAATGATGCGTATGAGTGATGATAATCCTAATAATCATGGTCGAACAGATAATGTTGATATGCCTACGCACCTTGATTTGATTGTTCCAACACTGCGCGTAGTCGTAGAACTGGGTGGATCTGCCCACATTTCAGAGATCACTGAGGCCATCGTCAATACGTATCCTAATGGTGAAGAGTTGGCAGAAATTAGGTATCCTAAGAAGCCGAACAAGTCGATTTTCCTCCATAGAATTGGTTGGGCGCGCTCTAAGGCAAAAAGATTTGGTTGGTTGGAAAACCCATCAAGAGGCATGTATCTCATTACCGCTGAAGGTTCAAACGTATTGGGGTTGTCTGAACCTGAGGCTTCAGAACTTATTTCTAATCTTGACAGCGAATATAACCGTGAATACAGGCGTCAGCACAATAAAACAGGCAGTAAGCAGAACATTGATTCTGTTGGACAAATTGCCGATGTTTCGCAAGTTCCTAGTGGTCAATCTCTAATGATGAAAACTCCCATCCCTAAGGTTCTCGTTATCGAAAATGACGCTGATGATTCAGACGATAGTAATGACCAGGAATATGATTGGAAAGATCAGCTCCTTGCGCGATTACACGAACTTTCCCCTGAAGGTTTCGAGAAGTTTGTCATCTATCTATTGCGCCGTTACGGTTTGCAGCTCCAACATGTTGGTGGTCCAGGAGACGAAGGTATTGACGCGATTGGTACAGCCCCGTTAAGCCCGGTGCTGTCTTCGCGGGTTGCAGTTCAAGTTAAGCGCTATGCTCCCCAAGGAAAGACTATTGGCAGGGAAACCGTGGCATTATTTCAACGTGATGCCCAGATGAAAGGGGCTGAACGGGCCATTCTGGTCACGCTTGGTGGGTTTTCCCAGGCTGCTCGAAAAGCTGCTATTAGTGCTGCCCCCACAGTTGATCTTATTAATGGGGACAGGCTTGCTGATCTTATCCGTGATGATGGAGATTCTGGTGTTCAGCTTCAACCCATGGTCGATCGAGATTGGTTTTCAAAGTTCGATTAGCCGGTGAGGAGTATTCCCTATTCAATCTATATTTTATGGTAAAACACATAAATATTGGCCATTTCCATATGGGGGTAATTGTGGTCGTAAATGACAAATTACATGACTGGCAATAAATTCAATAGGTATCATCGCTCATATCGGCAGGATGTTTGCTATCCAATATTATGGGGAGTCATTATGTTTTCCACTATGAAGCGTCGTACCAAGGTTGCAGTTATTGCTGTTTGCACTGCATTAGCCGTCACGTCAGTATCCCCAGCATCTGCAGCAAGCCTAAGTAAAGATGTTGAGAATACGGTTTATGGGTCTGCTCTTATGTCTGCAGCATTCCCGGTTATGACTGCCACATTATTGGCATGCGCCTATGCTAAGCCGCTCGTTGTGGCAACCAGTGGTCCAGATTTCTGCACGCGTGCAGTCATGTAGTTTTGATGATTTAAGGAGTCATTATGTTTTCCATTATGAAGCGTCGCACTAAGGTTGCGGTTGTTGCTGTTTGCACTGCATTAGCCGTCACGTCAGTATCCCCAGCTTCTGCAGCATCAGCACAAGATTTGGAGAATCAAGCGTTTTTTGGGTCGCTTGCCGTTGCTGCCTTGTCTGCGTTTGCTCCCATTGCACTTTCTGAATACGTGGGATGCACCCTGGTTCGACCGGTAATGGACGCAGCCAGTGGCCCATATATGTGCCAGCAATTTTAAAAGTTTTGAAGCCGGCCAAGCTTTTCGACGTTCTCCCGTGGGCATATGAGTTCGTATGCCCACAACAATGGGTGAAGTTTGTGGCCTAGATGAAGTAACACATTAAAATCCCGTTTTCTTGTGCATACAAGAGGCGGGATTTTGCACGTGGGTAGCAGATTCTAAGAGAATCTTTAATAGATAGAAACTATGCTACTCAAAACTATCGGGGGTAATGCTTAGCACTTCTTAATAACTCAAAGTGCCAAGTAAATGACGATCTATGGGGGTAAAATGAAGCTGGGGCTAGACCAGGTTGGGATTCCTGAGTAAATTCAGTTCATGAGGAGCTTAACTAAAGCTACTTTTTCCCTATATATCTTCCCAATTTTCGATTGGATTTTTCTTATGAAACGCGCATCTCGTCTCTCCGCGCTCGCTGTCATTGCCTCGTTGACTTTCGGTGGTTTGACTGCCCCCAACGCTTTTGCCTCCAATAACGATCAAACTGATTCTGCCAACAACGCTCAAAACGCCCCGGCTGCTCCCGCGAATGATGAGCTAAAAGATGCTAAGAAGGCTGCTACCGAAGCTGCTGACGCTGTTCTTGCCTCAGCTAAAGAGCTGACCGATCTTGCACAGACCAAGGAACAAACTGCTGAAGTAAAGGAAGCAGTTGGGAAAATCGAGCCTATCCGATCTGCCGTTGAGCAATTAAAGGGGCAAATCGAGGCGAAAACTGAAGTTGCTGGCGTGACAGAAATCAAGACCCAGATTGAGGCAAAAAAGACCGAGCTCACCCAGCTAAAGACCGTGATTGAGAAAGCTGCCAACAAGGCTGCCGAGGATCTGACTGCGGCTAAGCAGGCTGCTAGCAAGACTGCGGATGAGGCTATCAAGGTAGCCGACGAAGCAGTTGCAGCTGCTGCCAAGAAGGACACCGCTGCTGCTAAGGAGCATGTTGATAAGGCGAATGCCGCCAAGAAGGCTGCGCAGGAGGCAAAGCCGAAGATCGAGGCTGCTAAGAACGCTGACGAAGTCAAGGTTCAGCAGGCAGCGGTAGATCAGGCCAAGACTGATGCCCAAGCCGCTAAGGAAGCAATCGCTAAGCTTGCCGACAAGAAGCCGAATCCTGTCGATACCGAGAAAGACATCGCCGCAGCTAAAGAGGCTGCCAATAAGGCAGTCGATGAGGCCATCAAGGCAGCTGACGAAGCACTTGCTACAGCCAAGAAGAAGGAACAAACCGATTCGCTGAAGGCTGCAGTCAAGGAACTTGAGACGCTCAAGACTAATCTTGAAGCTCTGAAGAAAGAGATTTCCGAGGCCAAGACTGTTGCTGCTCTGAACGCCCAGAAGGACAAGGCCGATAAGGCCAAGGCTACGGTGGCAGAGCAAAAACAAGTAATTGACAAAGTTGCCGACAAGAAGGGGTCGAGCAACATCAGCTCGGAAAACAAGAACGTACGCACCGCACTTGCTGTAGTCCTCGGCGTGTTGGGCGTGGGCGCACTCGTGGCAGCCATCTTCCAGTTCGCAGGACCCGCACTCAAGAACCTGGGAATTGAACTGCCTAAGTTCTAAAACCCGCGATTTTGAATCGTAGCCCCCGGCCGAATTTTGGTCGGGGGTTTGTCACGTCTACCCATGACTGATTCTTGGAAGAGAATCTAAATCCCTGCGTCCTAACATGATGAGCGGAGATAACAGGCAACACCCACCTACAGAAACTATGCTACTCAAAACTAGGGGGTAGTTTCTTATGATTCTTATCCGGTAAAGCGTTAGGTAGATCGTGATTGAGGGGGTGATTTTAATTAAACGGGGATACTTAATGGATCGTGTGGGTAGTTTTATTTAGCAAGGAATTTTAACCAAAATTCCTTTTTTCTTAAGAGTCAACTTTGCTATATTTTGGAGTTTTCTAATGAAACGCATGTCTCGTCTTGCTGCGCTGACTGTTGCCACCTCCCTGACTGTTTCCGGCATGACTGTTGCCACCGCTGAAGATGCCCAGAACCCTCCCGTGGTTGCAGAACAAGCCGCCGATGTCACCAAGGAGGATCAGGGAAATCCGGCCACCGGTAACAATAATGGTGCCCCTGCTGCTGATGGTAAAAACAATTATGATAATGTGAAGGAAACCATCACATCTCTTGCCGATAGCGCCATCAAAACGGCCGATGAGGCTATTGCCGCAGCTAAAGCCAAGGATCAAGAGCTTGTAAAAGACTTTGTCAAGAGCGCTGAAAAAGCCAAGGCCGAGGCCGAAGCAATCAAAAAAGCACTACCAACCACCAATGATGAGCCAGGCCTGATGGAGCTTATGAATCGGGCTGACGCTGCGAAATACCAGGCTGAGAGCGCAAAAGCGGATATCGAGAAGGCAACCAGCCCGGAGGACCTAGCGAAGGTACGGAAGGCTGCAAATGACGCTGCCGATGCGTTCATCCGAGACATCGATGAAGCGTTGAAGGTCGCCAAGAAGAAGCCGCAAACCGATACGCTGAAAGAACTCGTCGCACAAGCAGAAGCTGCTAAAGTCGATGCCGAAAAGGCCAAGAAGGCCATTCCGGGGATTACCTCCACGACTGCCTTGAACGATCTTACAAAGTACCTCGATGGCGCACGGGCTGAATTCCGCAATATCCGTGCAACCATTGACGCCGATGGTCAAAACCGGGATCAAAACAAGTCTTCTGACAATTCGAAGGTGAAGACCATCATTGCTGTGCTGCTCGGTGTCCTGGGCTTGGGTGCTATTGCCGCCGCTATAAGATCGGAAGAGCGTCGTGTAGGGAAAGAGTGTAGATCTCGGTGGTCGCCGTATC
>CAJZGD010000116.1 GCA_915275065.1 uncultured Corynebacterium sp.
GGCTGGGGCCCATGGTCGCTGTGGTGGCGACTCCAAGGCCCCATGGCCGCCTGGTGGACGGTCGCCATTGCGGTGGTCTCCGTTGGGCTTTCCGCCATGACCGGGGAAATGTCGGACATTTTCACGGAATCCCCCGGCACCTCGGAACTTTTCAACCAAATCGCCCCAAACATCCAGGATCTGCGGGATGTATACGCCCAGCTGATGGCGATCATGGTGGGAATCCTGGCCTGCTGCATGACCGTCCAATTGGTGTTGTCCCTGCATAAGGACGAGAATCAGGGCCTGCTCACGTTGGTGCTCACCACCGGCCAATCCCGGCGCGCAATGTTTCTGCGGAATTTCTGCTATGCCGCGCTGGCCGCTATTTTCGCGGTGGTTCCTACGGCGTTTCTTTCAGCTGTGGCGGCGAGTGCGGATTCCCGGGTGTCGTCGGAGCATTTTGGCACCGTGGTGTGGTCCACGCTTGATGTGCTTCCACCAACGATCATGTGTTGCGGGTTTGCGGCATTGTGCGTGGCGTTGTGTGTGACGGCGAAGACTAGTGCCGTGGCAATGATGGTGGTGTGGCTGCCGGTGGCGGTTTCGGGTTTCCTGTCGTTTTTCGGGGAGTTATTGAAGTTGGATAAGTGGGTGTTAGATTTGTCGGTGTTTGCGTGGGCTCCACATACGGTGGATCATTATCGTGGTGCGATTGTACTGTTAGCGATTGGGCTAGGTTCCCTGCTAGTTGGCACTGTAATGTTTAGCAAACGGGATGTGGTGGTGTAAGTATTATGCGTGTTTCAGATGCGGCGAAGATTGCCGGGTGTAGTGTGCGTACGGTTCGGTATTACCATAATTTGGGGTTGTTGCCGGTGCCGACGAAGCAGCGGGGGCCGTGGCGGGATTATGAGTTTGCGGATGTTGCGCGGTTGATTCAGATTCGGAGTATGGCGCAGGCGGGTATGCGGTTGGATGATATTCGGCTGGAGCTGTCGGCGGCGGAGACCACGGTGATGACGGCGGTGCCGACCCCCGCTGCCGCTTCGACGCAGCTTGTCGACGCCTCCACCGCCGCCCCTGCCGCGGATATTGCTGCCCCTGCGGCCGCCGTCGACCCGGCTGCCCCTGCCGACTGTGACTGCGAGATTTACGATCAGACGCTGCGGAGCCTGGATCGGCAGATCGCTAAGTTGCAGCAGCAGCGGGCGCGGTTGTTGGAGATGAAGCAGCAGGCCATGATGAAGTCGCCACCGTTGTCGAAGACTGTTCACGACCTGTATACGGAGGCGGAGGAAATCCTCAAATCCGAACAGGAATTCGAAGCTTTGGGGTTTATCCAGCGGAAGCATAAGTTGGCGATTTTGTTTTCCGAGTTGGGGTTTTTCAAAACCTCCTTCGACAACCGGGCCCAGCAGGTGGATCCGCGGCTCATGGCGGAGATTTCGAAACGTTTGGTGCGGCTTCAGCAGGATGATTGGACCATGGCCGATGTGGAGAACCTGGTGGAGTATGCGGTGGCAATGGATAAGAGTGTGCCGCCGCTCACGGGCATGGCGTACCAGTTGACGCGACGGTTTTTGTCGAGTCAGACGGCGGAAATGTTGTGTGTGGCGGCCTACCCGGAGCCGGGGATGAAGGCGTTTATCCGCCTGGGGTTTGCCCGGTTTCGCACCATTTACGTATAGGCAGCCCGGCTTCATCATACCTGGGTCGGAGTTGAGTTTTCCGCCCCAGGTTCGATTATTTTCCCAGCTCATGTGGGCAGAATGAAACTCATGAGTAAGAATGAGAATGTGTCCGCAGTGGACTTGGTAAAGCGTTATGGCGAGGGGGCCACCCAGGTGACGGCATTGGATAATGTCAGTTTGACGGTGGAGAAGGGAACGTTCGTCGCTATCATGGGCCCGTCGGGGTCGGGGAAGTCGACGTTGATGCAGTGTATGGCCGGGTTGGATACGGTGGATTCGGGTCAGGTGTTTATTGGGGGCACCGAGATCACGAGGATGCCGGATCGGGAGCTCACCAGGTTGCGGCGGCAGCATGTGGGGTTTGTGTTTCAGCAGTTTAATTTGGTGCCCACGTTGACGGCCCAGCAGAACATTGTGTTGCCGCTGACGTTGGCTCGTCGCAAAGTTGATGAGGCGTGGTTTGCCAGCGTGGTGGAAACGTTGGGGATTGCCCAGCGGGTGCAGCATAAGCCGCATGAGTTGTCGGGCGGCCAGCAGCAGCGGGTGGCGATTGCGCGGGCGTTGGTGGCCCGGCCGACCGTGGTGTTTGCAGACGAGCCGACGGGGAGCCTGGATTCGCATTCCGGCACTGAGGTGCTGCGGGTTTTGCGAGATAGTGTGGTCAATTTTGATCAGACGGTAATTATGGTGACGCACGATCCGGTGGCTGCATCGTATGCGGATCGGGTGGTGATGCTTGCCGACGGCCGAATCGTGGAGGAGCTCACTGCCCCGAGTCTGGACGGCATCATGAATGCTTTGCGACGTGTGGATGTGGCGGTGTAACCGATGAAGTTCCTGCTTTTGTCTTCGATGCGGAACCACCTGGGCCGTCTGATTGCGACGGCGTTGGCGGTGGTGTTGTCGGTGGCGTTTATTGTCACCACGCTTATCACCATGTCTTCGTACACGGATTCGATGACGAAGTCGTTGACTGCCGAATTGGCCAACACTGATGTGTGGGTGGGCCCCCAACCGGATGCGTTCAATGCCGAGTTGGAGCGGAAGCTGGTCAAGGATGTGGAGAAGATTCGGGAGCTGCCGGGTGTGGCTGCCGCCAGTCCCCGAACCATGGCCATGGGCGAAGTCAGCCATGATGGTCGCCGGAATAATGCCCGGCTGCTAGAGCTGGTGGACCCCAGTTTACAGTGGAATTCTTTGGCCCAGGGCACATGGCCCACCAAGCCGGATGAGGTGAGCATTTCTGAGGGCACTGCGGAGACCATGAAGGTGTCGGTGGGTGACACGATGGTCATCACGCCGCTGGGTGTTTCGGAGCCGGCGACGGTGCGGATTGTGGGGATCACGTCTGGTTCGTCCGCCATGGATATGGGTATTCCCATGTTGTCGTTCACCCATGAGGGGTTGGCGGCGTTGCAGTCGCCGACGATGGCGACAACGGAATTGCTTGTGCGCGCCACTCCCGGGACGGCCACGGCGGAGTTGGTTTCCAGCATCAAGCAGACGGTTTCGGACGATAATCTTCAGATATTGACCCGGGAGGAAGCTGCGGATCGGCAGGTGAAGCAGCTGTCGGGCAGTAGTTCTTCCCTGTTGGCCATGCTGGCGGCGTTTGCGGGGTTGTCGCTGATTGTGGCGGGCTATGTTATCGCTAACACGTTCCAGGTTTTGGTGGCGCAGCGGATCAAGGAGCTGGCCTTGCTGCGGTGTATTGGTGCCGAAAGCCGGCAGGTTCGAACGCTTATTCTTACCGAGGCCGCCCTGGTGGGGTTGACGGCGTCCGCGGTGGGAACCCTGCTGGGCATTGGGACTTCGGCCCTATTTGTGCAGATTGCCAAGGGGAGTGGCTTCACCATTGACCAACTGGTGGTTCCCGGCTACGCGCTGCTGGCCGGCCTGGTGGCGGGCACCCTGGCAACGGTGGTCTGCGCCTATGGAGCGGCCCGGAAGGCCACCCAGGTGCGCCCGATCACGGCGCTGCAGCCCATGGAGGCCACCACCCAGGGCACGGTGCCGCGGGCCCGAATCATCCTGGGCGGCCTCCTGGTGTTGGTGGGCGTGGCTGGCCTGGTGTTGTCGGCCCGGGGCACGGGTGGCGACGCCGCGATCTTCCTGGGGATCGGCGCCGGCATGGTGTGCCTGGTGGGTGTGCTCATGCTGGGCGCGGTGGTGTTGCCGCCGCTCATCCACCGGGTGGGCATGTTGATCTCCCGGCTGGGTCCCACCACGGAGCTGGCCGCGGCGAATTCGATGCGGAATCCGCTGCGTACCGCGGCCACCGCCACGTCCCTGCTGATTGGGGTCACCGTGCTGGTGCTGTTGGTGACGGGCATTACCTCCGCGCGGGAGTCGATCACTTCGGAGATCGACACCCAACGGCCAATCGACTTGGTGGTACGCACCACGGATTCATTCACCCCGGCAGAGATCACCGGCATCAAGCAGACCCAGGGCATCACTGCCACCGCACCCCTGGAGAGTGCCCCGATCACGGTGGCCACCTCCGGTGGGGACAAGAAGCTGATGGCCCAGGGCATGGACCAGGCCCAGCTGGATCAGGTGCTGCACGCCCCCAAGCAGTTGGCCCCCGAGCCGGGGCATATGAAGGCCAGCACCGACGATTTCCCGGGCATGCACAGTGGTGACACCGTGACTGTGTTTGGTGATACGGGTTCCCTGCCCATGACCTTGGACCTATCCGACAAGGGCGAAAACGGGGCGGTTGCCCTGAACCAGGCTGACCTGGCCAAGCTCAGCACTACATTGCGCACTAACCAAATGTATATGAAGGTGGATTCCGGCTTGTCGGCGCAACAGATCCAAACCATTGTGTCCGACCTGAATTCCCTGAACTCCCACTTCCAGGTTGGCGGCGGGGCACAGGAGCGGGCCGAGTACACCAAGATTTTGGATACGGTGCTGTTGGTGATGATTTCCCTGCTGGCGGTGGCCATTATCATTGCGATCGTGGGGATTGGCAACACGACTGCCTTGTCGATCATTGAGCGGCGCCGGGAGTCGGCCATGCTGCGGGCGGTGGGCCTGGAGCGCCGCCAGTTGGTGGTGATGGTGATGATCGAGGCCGCCCTGACCGCGGTGGTTGCGGCGATCTGCGGCACGATCCTGGGCGTGGCGTTCGGCTGGTCGGGCATTCTGTCCATCAGCGCTAGCATGGCGAAGCTGCCCCTGAACCTGTATGTGCCGTGGTCACAGATTGGGTTGATCGTGGTTGGCGCCGGCGTGGCCGGGCTGGTTGCGGCCGCGTTGCCCGCCCTGGGAGCTTCTCGACGCCGACCCATCCAGGACCTGGCCACCATCTAAGAACTCCCACAATTCCCCGGCAATTGCTGGGGAATTTTTTGCTCCGATATCAGGGTTTCTGGTGGTAACACTCGTAAAATGGGTTAGGTATTTATGTGAAAAATAAGGCGGTGCCACAATGTCAATGATATTCAATTCCCTCACCAAGCTCACGGTCAATACCGTGCTCAAACAACTGATCGCCTATAGCATTATCCTGGGCCTGGTCTGGCAAGTCATATCTTTTGTCACCTCTACCGCGGTGTCTGACAAACACATCTCCTACGACAGCCTCACCTGTGGGCTAGGCGTGGCGATCGGCTGCTCCCTAACCCTCCTGCTGGGTGAGAAGCTCAGTGACAACATCCGCATAAGAATAGCAATAGCACTTTCCTGCGGAGCCATGATCACACTCACCTATTGCGTAAAGCTATTTTTCCACCCTGCCTAAGGTTTACCGGTGCCCCAATATCGGGGTTTCCAATGGTGCCACCAGAACACTATTGCTAAAATAGGTGAAATATTCATATGAAACTGAAGGCGGGTCATCATGTCAACACTATTCGATTCTTCCACCAAACCCACGCTCAACATTGCCCTCAAGCGGCTGGCGTTCTATGGGATTGTGCTGGGTTTGGCGTCGCAAATCATGTCCGTCGTCATTAGCTTCATAACAGGTAGCGGCCGGTTATCTTACGAAAGCCTCACCACCGGCCTGGGCCTGGCCCTTGGTTGTTCCATAGCGCTTCTGTTGGACGGCAAGGTCAATAACCACATCCGCACAGCAATAGCAGTAGTGCTTTCCATAGCCGCCATGGTGGGACTTACCTACGGTGCGAGTACGCTTTTCCATTCTTAAGGTTTGATCCCAGCTACCTCTTATGGGGGCGTGCGACACGCACATTGGTCACGAAAGTATGGTCTATTTTTAAAAAGTAGATAATACTGTAAGTCGTGAAAACCATAAATATTCGTACAGCGTTATTATGCGCATTCCTGCTCATTGCCGTACCAATGGCGACGACCACTGTCGCCGGAGCAATCGACCTCTATGATGGCCATCTCGACCCTCTCGGATTTAATATCGTTAATGGCAAAAGCACGGGAAACCCACTATCAATAAAAACCGAAGACCTCGTCAAGAGCCCGGGTTATACGCATACGGAATCCTCCCCTGGCACCTACACCACTCCCGAGGCCGTTATCGAAACGGATGACCGGGAACAGATCACCGACACCACCAAAACCCCCTACCGATGGCTGGGAAGGGTGGGTTACACCATGGAGGACGGGCGCAAGAACTACTGCACCGGCTTCCTTGTCAGTAAGAACACCGTCGTCACTGCGGGTCACTGTCTGTCGTGGAAAGTGTCTGATATCACCTTCACCCCTGGCGTCAATGGAGACGACACCCCCTTCCCCACGGCGAAAGCCACCCAAATTTGGTACGACGATAAGGTTTTTCTGCCTAACCCCCAACAAGATTGGGGCGTTATCAAATTAGACACCCCAATAGGTGACAAGGTTGGTTGGTTCGGGATGGCTATCCCCAACGATGAGGACCTGATTGGCCGCCACGCCACGGTAATTGGCTATCCAATCACTTACCCCGGCAAGCCGGAGGCAACCCTGTGGAAGGATCGCAACGTCATCACGGGTATCACCCCAATAGAAATCACCCACAACATCGACACCACCCGAGGCCAATCCGGGGGGCCAATCCTGAGCGACACTAATACCGTGTATGGGATTCACAAGGGTGGTTCCGCCCACGCCAATGTGGGCAACCGCATGACTACCGAGCTGTTCAATCTGATTGTCAACGTATCCAAGATGTAGACAACCACCGGGCGGGCGTCGTCAAGCATCCACCACCATATGGCGGTAACAGAAACCTGCCATGAGCTTGTAGTTTACCGCCCCAAACCGGATATTACCGGTTTTCCGCTCGTTTCCACCCCAACGCACGTACAATTATAGTCGCAACCAATGTTATCTATGTTGAAGCGGGAGACGTGTGTGATTATCTCGGCGTGGAATCAAGCGGGATTACGACCACATCCAGGCAGCCTATGCCTGGTAAAAACTGACTACGGGTATATTCCCGCCGGCGTGGTACTCACGGACTCATACCTGGGTATGTGCCACCTGGTGCATTTTTACCGCACCATCATCACCAACCCTAAAGACACCTCCTATTTCCCGCTCGTGGAATCCAACGACCTATTGATACCGCCCATGGATATTCCCCGGCAAGCCTTTGACGCCTCCGGTTTCCTGGCGGTCAATAATCTGGAGGATGCTCCCGTGGCCCGCGTGCTGGACCACTACTATTTTTACGCCAACGGCGATAAATGGAACGTGGACGAGCGCGCCTTCGTCCCCATGGACAAACCCGACGCCACCGGCACCCAATCCCCCATCCCACTCAAACAGCGGCTCATCTACGAAAAGCTTCCCGGCGAAGACCGCAGCATTGGCGTGCACGAAATCCCCGCCGGCGCCTGGGTCTCCCCCAGTAGAACCGCTAACCTGGCCATGCTGGAGGATGCCTTGGGCGAATCGCTCCGCTACTACGGTCTCCTGCGCGGCGCGGCCTCCCCACAGCTGGGGATTTCTTCCTCCCCCTACGAGCGTGCCGCCCAGGCGAAGGCTATCGACACCGCCTCCCGGGTGCACTTGGTCAGCACCGGTGGTGTTACCGCGCTGTATTTTGAGGCTCCGGGCCCAGAGTCGGTGGCGCAGATTATCCGTAACGCCGGGTTTGTGGGTAATGGCTATTTTTGGCATTCCCTCATTAAGTTTTATGCCGACCAGCGCGGTTTCTCCGACAAGGTGATTTTCGACCCCGAGGCCGGCATGTTCTCCGTGATTGGTACGTACGAAATCTTGGACCACCTGCGGGAAGTGATCGAGAGTTGGTTCAATAACCCCCAAAAGCTTGCCGACATTATCAACAATGCCCAGGACAGCGACGTAGACTTCGACGACTAGCCCGCTTTACGACGCCCACCTCCCGGCACCCCAACCAACCCCTGCCCCGGCCCCACC